>JBAIYN010000165.1:0-4200 GCA_037915775.1 Burkholderiales bacterium
GGCCGCGATCAACCTCGTCCTCGCAGCGAAGGCGCTCGCGTTCCTCCGCGGGCGCGACTACGCCCTTCCCCAGGACCTCTACGACCTCGTCCTCGACGTCATGCGGCACCGGCTCGTGCTGTCGTACGAGGCGCTCGCCGAAGGCATCGGTGCGGACGACCTGATTGAACGCATCATGCAGCACGTGCCTGCGCCCGAGAAACCGCTGCAGACGCATGTTCAGGTTCCGGCCCAAGCCTGAGACGCAATCGGCGACGGCGCCGGTTGCAGCGCGCGCGATGCTGCCGCGCGCGGCCGAGGCGATCCTGAAGCGCCTCGAATGGACGGTGCTGCGCCGCCTCGACGGCCAGCTGTTCGGCGACTACCGCACGCTGTTCCGCGGCGTCGGGCTCGACCTCGCCGACCTGCGCGAATACCAGTACCACGACGACGTTCGCCACATCGACTGGAACGTCACCGCGCGGCTGCAGACTCCCTACGTGCGCGAGTACCGCGAGGACCGCGAACTGGCGGCCTGGTTCCTGCTCGACCTGACCGCGTCGATCGATTTCGGATCGCACGCAACCAGCAAGCAGCAGGTCGCGCGCGATTTCGTCGCACTCCTGGCGCGCGTGCTGACGCGCCGTGGCAACCGGGTCGGCATGATGATCTACGGCGGCAAGGTCGACACGGTGATTCCGCCGGGCAGCGGCCGGCGCCATGTGCTGAGGCTGCTGAACCGGATGCTGACGCGACCGGCGGCGGCTGCGGGCGAGACTGACCTGCGCGAGCTGCTGGGCACCGCGCTGCGCGCGCTGCGCCGGCGCTCGATGCTGTTCGTCGTATCGGACTTCATCAGCAGGCCTGGCTGGGAGCCGCTGCTGGCGCAGTTGACGCAACGGCACGAGGTGGTTGCGATCCGGCTGTACGACCCGCTGGAGAGCGAGTTGCCCGATCTGGGTGCCATGCAGTTCCAGGATGCCGAGACCGGCGAGCAGATCTGGATCGACACGCACGATGCCGCGTTCCGGCGACGCTTCGCGGCGGCCGCCGAAAGGCGCGAGGCGGCGCTGCGCAGCGCGCTCGCCGACGCCGGCGTCGATACGCTCGAGCTGTCGACCGGTGACGATCTGGTGGAGACGATCCTGCGCTTTGCCGACCTGCGCAAGCGGCGCCGGCAGCTGTCGTCGGGCGGACGTCTGCCGGCGCATCTGGCCGGCAACCGTGGAGCAGGGCGATGAAATTCCTGTGGCCCGAGGCGCTGTGGCTGCTGCTCATGCTGCCGCTGCTGGTCGCGCTGTACGTCGCGCTGCTGCATCGGCGCAAAAAGCTCGCGCTGCGCTACGCGAGCCTGAGCCTGGTGAAGGAGGCGCTCGGCAGGGGGCAGCGCTTCCGCCGCCACGTGCCGCCGCTTCTCTTCCTCGTGGCGCTGGCGCTGCTGATCGTCGCGATGGCACGGCCGACCTCGCTGGTGAAGCTGCCAACCCGGCAGGAGACCGTGATGCTGGTGATGGACGTGTCGGGCAGCATGCGCGCGAAGGACGTCGAGCCGAATCGCCTGGTCGCGTCGCAGAACGCGGCCAAGGTGTTCATCGACGACCTGCCGACGACCACGCGCATCGGCGTGGTCGCTTTCGCCGGCACCGCGAATCTGGTGCAGTCGCCGACTCACAGCCGCGAGGACGTGATCGCGGCGATCGATCGCTTCCAGCTGCAGCGCGGGACCGCCACCGGCAGCGGGCTGCTGGTCGCACTCGATGCGCTGTTCCCGGACGCCGGCATCGACATCAGCGCCGCGATTTACGGGACGGAGCGCGAATCGGCGCGCGGACGCTCTCTCGATTTCCTCGACAGGGACGCAAAGGGCAAGCCGGAATTCAAGCCGGTGCCGCCGGGTTCGAACTCGTCGGTCGCGATCGTCATGCTGACCGACGGCCAACGCACCACTGGTCCCGATCCGCTGAAGGCCGCGCGGATCGCCGCCGACCGCGGCGTGCGCGTCTACACGGTCGGCGTGGGCACCGTGAAGGGCGAGGTGATCGGCTTCGAGGGATGGTCGTTCCGCGCCCAGCTCGACGAGGAAACGCTGAAGGCCATCGCGAACATGACCGCCGGCGAATATTTCTACGCCGGCAACGCCGAGGACCTGAAGAAGATCTACAAGACGCTGACCTCGCGCATGGTGCTGGAACAGCGCGAAACCGAGGTGAGCGCGCTGTTCGCGGGCGCGGCCGCGCTGGTCATGCTGGCGGCCGCGGGGCTGTCGCTCGCGTGGTTCAACCGGATTCTCTAGCTCGGCTTGATGTTGCGATTCGTCCGGAACAGGTTGAGCGGATCCCAGCGCGCCGTGATCTCCGCCAGTCGCGGCAGCGCGTTGCCGAGCGCCGCATTGACCCGCTCGGAGCTTTCGTCTTCGGTCAGGAAGTTCACGTAGTTGCCGCCGGTCGAGAAAGACTTCATGTCGTTCCACGCCGTGCGTGCCCAGTCCACGTTCAGCGCGTCGTCTTGCGCGCGCTCCCATGAGCTGGTGATGTTGAGCACGTAATGCGCGTCGCGGTTGCCCGCGGGCGAGTGATCCGCCGGCAAGCGGTTCAGCGCACCGCCGATCTGGAACAGGATCACGGCCGAGTGCGGCGAGGAAATCCTTGCCGCGTGTTCGATCATCTTGCCGCACAGCGCCGGCTCGATGCGCGGCAGATACTCGCTTTTCCAGTAGTAGCGCCGACCCTTCGGCTGCGTCGCATCGAGCAGCGCCTGCATCTGTGCATACGGCCGGCGCACCAGCACGTCGCCGATCGGCTGGCCGAACGACTTGATCGGCGCGACCGCTTTCTCGCCGTCCTCGGGCCGGCCGGTATGGCAGGCCAGCAGCGCGACGATCGGCGTCCCGTGGCGTTCCTTCGGCAGCCACGGCGCGGGCGGCGCCGGACGCATCAGCGCGACCAGCGTGAGTTCGGGGGGCGCCTGCTCGGCGAGCGAACGGTACAGCGCGAGCACCTTCGGCGCCTCGCTCGTCGGCCAGGCGACCACGCCGCCGACGATCTCCGGCCCGACCGGGTAGAGCGCGTAGTCGATGCCGGTCACCACGCCGAAGTTCCCGCCGCCGCCGCGCAGGCCCCAGAAGAGATCCGTGTTCTCATCGCTGCTGGCGCGCACGAGCCGGCCGTCTGCAGTCACGACGTCCATGCCGACCACGTTGTCCGCGGTCCAGCCGTGGCGCCGTGTCAGATAGCCGAAACCGCCGCCGAGCGTGAGGCCGGCGACGCCCGTGAGCGACACGAAGCCGAGCACCGCCGCGAGTCCGTGCAACTGCGTTTCGCGATCGACGTCGCCGAGCACGCATCCGCCCTGTGCGCGCGCGATACGCGCGCGCGCATCGACCCAGACGCCGCGCATCAGCGACATGTCGAGCATCAGCGCGCCGTCGGCCGCCGCGAGACCGGCGATGTTGTGTCCACCGCCCTTGATGCACACGAGCAGATTCTTCTCGCGCGCGAAACGCACGCACTCGATCACGTCGGTCGTGCCGAGGCAGCGCACGACGATCGCTGGCCGGCGATCGATCATCGCGTTCCACAGCGCGCGCGACTCGTCGTAACCGGCATCGCCGGGCAGCCAAACCGGCCCGCGCACGCGCAGCTTCAGCGCGCCGACCGCGTCCTGGGCGAGGTCGATCTCGCCGCCATCGATGGTTCTCGCTTTCACTTTCGTCTCCCCTATTGGTTCTTTTGCTTCCGCTGCGGCGCCAGACATTGTGGAAAACCCGGCGGAAAGTGACCGGCGGGATCTGGCGATCCTGTGGCATCGAACGACCAATTACGTCGCGAAGCCTGCCATCGATTCTTCGGCGAGGGAAGTGCGCGGTTTGGCTTACGCACTTCCACCTTGCCAGTAGCCAGTTCGGCAATCGCGCGGGCCGGCGGCACGAGCGGGAGGGGATCTCCTGTGGCTGTTGCCGGTCGCCGATGAACGCAATCGACGAACGACGCGCTCCGGGAGTTCGTGGCGCGGATTCCTGACCTGAGACAGGTCAATCGACGCGGCAAATCTCTACGCCGTTTTTACGCCCTGCGCTCTAGCCTCTCGCCGTCGGTAAAGCAAAGAGGCGCGCAATGGATCTCGTCTATCTCGCCCTGATCGGGGGCCTGGCGGCTCTGACCTGGGGTCTCATCGTGCTGTGCGATCGGCTTGGGAGCCGGACATGACGGTCTGGTACTCGGT
>JBAIYN010000638.1:0-1815 GCA_037915775.1 Burkholderiales bacterium
TGGTGCGCCGTGCACCGGAGTCGTGAGCGCGGTGCACCAGCAGCAAGGCGACCCGCAACAAAAAACCCGCCGAGGCGGGGTTTTTTGTTGGCAGGCGCGGGTGTCAGCCGTTCTGGATGTTCGATGCCTGCTTGCCCTTCGGGCCTTGCACGACTTCGAACTGCACCTTCTGCCCCTCCTTCAGCGTCTTGAATCCGTTCATCTGGATCGCCGAAAAATGAGCAAAGAGATCCTCGCCGCCGTCATCCGGCGTGATGAACCCATACCCCTTGGCGTCGTTGAACCACTTCACCGTTCCTGTTGCCATAACCCTCTTCCTTCCTCGAATGAACGAGCGGCCCGAACTTCTTGCGCAAGTCAGCGCCCATCCGAGTCCACCCAACCGCGCATGCTGTTCGATCCCGTTTGATGCGCATCCATCCCGGGGGCCGAGCGGCCGCCCGATCGGGACGGCAGGATTGTTCGAGTAAAAATGCGCATGGTCAAGCCCCGCCCGATGGAACGGATTTCCGCGCGTTGTCGGCACGCCAAAAGAGGGTAGCGGTCGTGTCATCGAATTCGCGGCGCCAGCAGTTAAACGAAGTAGAGTTGCACCGGGGAGCGGCACCCTTTTTCAGAGACGTTTTTCGCTCTTGGCCGAGCAGTTTCTGCCCGCTTGAAATCGGCGGTGCGCGTACTGATTTACCGTATGATTGGTACGCTTTTTGTATCCGGTTTCGAGTGGTCGGTTTGAATAGAATGCGGCCAGATGAGTGAGCGGTTTGATGAAGGCACCGTCGTCGAGAAGCAGGCTTCTCGAGTCAAGCCGCCCCCGATGTACGAGGTGGTGCTGCTGAACGACGACTACACGCCGATGGAGTTCGTGGTCGGCGTTCTGCAGAAGTTCTTCGGCAAGGGGAGGGAGCAAGCAACCCAGATCATGCTGAAGGTTCATCACGAAGGACGCGGCGTCTGCGGCGTCTATCCCCGAGACATCGCAGCGACCAAGGTTGAGCAAGTCTGCAGTTATTCACGCCAACACCAGCATCCGCTGCAGTGCGTGATGGAGGAAGCATGATCGCCCAGGAGCTCGAAGTCAGCCTGCACATGGCGTTTGTTGAAGCCAGGCAGGCGCGACACGAATTCATCACCGTCGAGCACCTGTTGCTCGCGCTGCTCGACAATCCGTCGGCCGCGGAAGTGCTGCGCGCTTGCGCGTGCAACATCGAGGATCTGCGCAAGAACCTGCAGAACTTCATCGCCGACAACACCCCGATCCTTCCTCCGAACTCCGAGGCCGACACGCAGCCGACGCTCGGTTTCCAGCGCGTGATCCAGCGCGCCATCATGCACGTGCAGAGCACGAGCAACGGCAAGAAGGAAGTCACGGGCGCCAACGTTCTCGTCGCCATCTTCGGCGAAAAGGATTCGCACGCCGTCTACTACCTGCATCAGCAGGGCGTGACACGGCTCGATGTCGTCAATTTCATTTCGCACGGCATCACCAAGTCGGGCCAGGCCGAGGACAAGGCCAAGCCCGCCGCCGGTGAAGAGACGCAGGACGCCGAAGGCAAGGAGCAGCCGTCTCCGCTCGAGCAGTACACGCAGAACCTGAACGCCCTCGCGAAGGATGGCAAGATCGATCCGCTGATCGGCCGCGAGCCGGAGGTCGAGCGCGTGATCCAGGTGCTGTGCCGCCGCCGCAAGAACAACCCGCTGCTGGTGGGTGAGGCCGGCATCGGCAAGACCGCGATAGCCGAGGGTCTGGCCTGGCGCATCACGCAGGGCGACGTGCCGGAAGTGCTCGGCGACGCCAGCGTGTACGCGCTGGACATG
>JBAIYN010000273.1:0-3145 GCA_037915775.1 Burkholderiales bacterium
GTCACGTTCTTCATGTCGACCAGATCCTTTTCGAATTTCTTGCAGTACGGGCAGTTCGGATCAGCGAACACCACAAACTGCCGCGAGCCGTCGCCGCGCACGACCTTGAAGGCCTGGTCGAACGGCAGCGACTTGTAGTCGATGATCTGCAGCTCGTCGCGCCGCGCTTGGGTCAGGTCTTCCTTCGTCTTGGTGTCGATCACGCGGCCGACGAACAGGTACGAGGCCTCCTTGTCGACGTACGCGACATCGGTGCCGATCGTGACCTCATACAGACCGAACGGCATCAGCTTCACCGAGGTCGGCTTCGCCCCGAAGCGCTGCTCGACGCGCGTGCGAATCGTATCTTCGACCGACGCCGGCTTCGCGGCCGCCGCCTTCTCGGCCGGCTTCGCCGGTTGCGCAAAGGCGACCGCCGTCGCCGCCATCATCATCAGTGCAAGCAGAGCTCGAATCATCGGAATCCTCGGAAACCTCTCAATTTTACGGGCGCACCGCCGGGGGCGTCTGCGAGCGCGCCGTCCGGCCGGTCGTCGCGGCCGAACGGCCTAGCGCGTTGCGGCGTGGCGGACCAGTGCGTTTTTCAACGGCGTCAGCCGGTCGACCAGCGACAGGCCCGCGTTGCGCAACTGGCGCGCCACCTCATGCTCGACGCCGAACAGCCTCGCCAGACCGTCCGTCGTGAACCGCATCAGGTCGACCGCCTCGGCGCGCTTGCGCGCGTAACGCCGCAGCAGCACGAGGTCCCCCGGATCACGGAATTCCTCGCGCGTCGCCAGCACCCGAAGCAACTCCGACACGTCCTGCAGCCCAAGGTTCAATCCCTGGCCTGCCAGCGGGTGGACGACGTGGGCAGCGTCACCGACCAGCGCGACCCGTTCGGCGACCAGCCGGTCGACGCGGATCACGCGCAGCGGAAACGCGTGCAGCTTTCCGCGCGGCGTCAGTTCGCCGAGGATCGATTGCGTGCGCTCGGTCACCCGTTGCGCAAAAGCCCCTGCTTCCAGCGTCTGCAGCTCGCCGGCGAGCGCGTCGGGCGCCGACCAGACCAGCGACACGAAGTCGCCCGGCAGCGGCAGCAACGCGACCACGCCTTCCTGGCAAAACCACTGGAACGCCACGCCCTGATGCGGTTGCCCACACGCAAGATTTGCCACCAGCGCGGTCTGACGGTAGGAACGCTCCTCGGCGTTGATGCCCACCGCGGCACGCACGGCGGAGCGCGCCCCGTCGGCGCCGATGACTACACGCGCTTCGAGGACATTGCCGTCGTCCAGTTCGATCCGCGCGGCATCGGTGCTTCGCTGCAGACCGGCAAACGACGTCCGCACCCGCGTGATGCCGGGTGCGTAGGCGCATGCGGCCGCGAGCACGCGGGCCAGCTCGCCCTCTTCCACGATCGTCGCCAGCCGCTCGAGCGCGGCCTGGTAGGCGTCGAAGGTAAGCTCATTGCCGGCGTCGCCGAACACCCGCATGCGCGCCACGGGCTGCAGGCGTACCGCGTCCATCTGCGGCCATACCTTCAGCCGCTCGAGCAGGTCCACCGCCGACGGCGCCAGTGCATAGATGCGGGCATCGAAAGGCGCGTCCGCGCTCGGCGTGAACGATCGTGCATCAGGACCGATCAGCGCCACCTTGAGTCCGAGTTGCGCCGAACCGAGCGCCACGGCCAGCCCGGCCACGCCGGCGCCGACGACGGCGATGTCGAACACGGACTGCGTGCCAGGCGCTGTGCTCATCACGCGACGATTATCGCGGATCACACGTCGCCGCGCGGCGGCTTACTTCCGCGCAGCCTCGGCGGCGTCCTTCGGCAACACGTCGGCCGGCACGTCGAAATGGAAGACCATCTGGTGATGATCGCCGGCGTGAATCGTCGTGGGGCGGTCGAATGTCTGGCCCCGGTATGAGGCCTCGACTTCGTAGCGGCCGGTCGGCAGATCGACCAGCAGCCAGGGGCCGGCCATCGTGGTCTCGAGCACGGGTGTCTTCTTCTCGTCGATGATGCGGATCCGCACATCGGCCAGATAGGCACCCGACACTTTCGCGGCCGTGATCAGCCACAGACTGTACTTGCTGCGCTGGGCATCCAACGCGGCGATTTCATCGGCGCCGACGCCGCCCGAGACGAACGCACCACCACGCGTGGTTTGCCCGGACACCATTGCCTGCGCAGTCGAGGCCGCAAGCGCAATCATCATCGCCGACGCGGCGCACGCACGGGCGACGTTGCTGAATGTGCTGCCCATCGTTCCTCCTGTCGTGATCACGCAAACATTCTGCGCACATCGACTGGCGTCTGCATCAACGTCAATGCCATGGATTGGCGTGGCTCAAGCATATGCTGCGCGCAATTGCGGGATGAGACCTGTCGTTTCCCCTGATCGTCCGCAACTTCCAGGTCGTGCGGAAACCTAAAGTTTCTGTGGGTAGCTGATGGTGGCTGTCCGAAAATTCCGAGGAGACACCGATGGCACAGCGTGAACATGCCGCGACAACGCCGACTCGCCGACCGCCGGCCAAACGCGCGACGCGACGCACGACCAGAGCGGTTGCGACGCATGAAGCACCCGCATCGCAAGAGCCTGCTGCCGAACGTGCGACGCAGATTTCAGCACAGCAGCGCATGGAGATGATCGCGACAGCCGCATACTTCCGAGCTGAAAGCCGCGGCTTTCAGCCCGGCAGCGAACTGCAGGACTGGCTCGAAGCGGAAGCCGAGATCGATCAGCTGATCACCGAATAAACGCGCGGGGCGCGGAGGGCGCCTGCGTCACTCGATCCGACAGCGAAGCCGCACCCGCGGGTGCCGGGTTGATGCCGTGCCCGCGGCTGTCGTTACTGGAATTTGTAGAACTGGTCGTTCAGGTACTTGACCAAGTTCTGCGTGTCGGCGGTCGAGAAATTCTTGGTCGTCATGTGGCCGCAGTTCTGCAACTGGCCCTTGAGTTCGTCGAGCGTATGCACGGACCGCTTCTTGCGCGTGTACACGCTGGTGTCGTGGCAGCCGGTGCAGTTGGCGTCGTGCAGGCGTTTGCCGGCGGCGCTATCGCCCGGCAACGCCGCGTGCGCGCTCGGCAGAAGCGCGAGGATCAGCAAGGTCTGGCCAATTCGTTTCACGGCGTGTCTCCCTTCGTTCCATTGC
>JBAIYN010000298.1:0-2260 GCA_037915775.1 Burkholderiales bacterium
ATGCTGTCGATCGGCCGCGCGCTGCTGCTGAATCCGCGCCTGCTGATCCTCGACGAGCCGTCGCAGGGTCTCGCGCCGTTGATAGTCAAGGAAGTGTTTCGCGTCGTGTCGCAGATGCGCGCCGAGGGAATCTCCGTGCTGCTGGTCGAGCAGAACGCGCGGATGAGCCTGGAGATCGCCGATCACGCATACGTGCTCGACGACGGCGGCATCGTCTATTCCGGAAGCGCGCGCGAACTCGCGGCGGACGAGACCCGCGTGCGTGCCCTGACCGGCGCCAGCGCCGAGGAATGGGAGCACTGACGGGAGCACCGTCGCAGGGCCGGGTCGGATGAGCGCGCGCGCTGCGGTATCTTCCCGGCGCCGATGCTTCGAAACCGCGCTCACGATCTTCTCGCCCTGCTGCGGACCGCGCCGTGCTGCATCCTGCGGCCGGGCGCGCTGCTGCTCGCGACGCTCGGGCTGTCGCTGACCGTGTCCGCCGCGGAGCGGACGTTCGATATCGCCGTCGACGGCAAGGCGATCGCGAACCGAGCCTTCGAGCCGCGCGTGCTGCGCGTCGATAAAGGCGACACCGTGCGCCTGCGCATCGTCAGCGACCAATCCGGCGAGTTGCATCTGCACGGCTACCGGCTGGAGACACGCGTCGAAGCCGGCAAGCCCGCGACGCTCGATTTCAGCGCGCATGCGACCGGCCGGTACCGGATCGAGTGGCACGACGGCAGCGGCAAGGCATCGTCGTCGCATCACGGGCCACCGTTGGCGATCCTCGAAGTCCATCCAAAGTGAGTCGATTCCGATGCGGACTGGCGGCCGCGGGCGCGTTGCTGCCCGCGGTCTGCCATGGCCACGGTTTCGGCGAACGCTACGACCTGCCGGCGCCGCTGCCCTATTTCGTCGCGGGTGCAGCACTGGCGGTGGCGCTGTCGTTTGTCGCGGTCGCCTGGGCTTCGCGCGGACACGTCAGTGCCGATGCAGCCCGGCGGTACGAGTCCGGTCTCGGCACGGTGCCTGCCTGGCTGACGCGACCGCTGCAGGCGCTCTCGGTCGCCTTGCTGTTGCTGGTGATCGTCGCGGGCGCAGTCGGGAATCCGTTTCCCGGCGAGAACTTCGCTCCGACGTGGGTGTGGGTGGTGTGGTGGGTCGGCTTTTCGCTGTTCGCGGCGTGTATCGGCAACCCCTGGCCAACCATCGATCCCTGGCGCGCGCTGTTCGACGCCGCCGACGCACTGGCGCGGCGACTTGGCCGTCCGGGTGTGTCGCTGCACCGGACGTACCCGCGCGCGCTCGGCCTTTGGCCGGCAGTCTTCCTTCTGCTTCTGGTCGGCTGGATCGAGGTCGTGTTTCCGGACGCATCGATCCCCGCCCGCATCGCGGGCCTGGCCGGCGCGTGGACGCTCGTGACGCTGGCCGGCATGGTGTGGTTCGGGCGCGATGCCTGGCAGCGCAATGCCGACGTGTTTGCAATCTACTTCGGGCTGCTCGGGAAGTTTGCACCGATCGCCGCTGCGGCAGACGGGTGCGGTCTCGTGCTGCGGCCGCCCGCAACCGGGCTGCTGGCGCGGTCGCCGTTGCCGCCGGCGCTGGCAGCTTTCACGATTGCGATGCTCGCTACCGTGTTGTTCGACGGATTGCTCGGCACCGAGGCGTGGCGCATCTTCGACTTGTGGATCAGCGCCCGCCTGCCGCGCCTGATCGACAACGACGACATCGTGCTCGGCACGCTGGGATTGCTGTCCACGTGGGCACTGCTGCTGGCGGCATACCTGCTCGCCTGCTTCGTTGCCACGCGGCTCGTGCGCGCAGCTTCCGCGGCCGACCTCGCGCGGCGGCTGGCGCCGAGCCTGGTGCCGATCGCGATCGGCTACCACGTTGCGCACAATTTCTCCTACTTCCTGGAGCAGTCGCGCTGGGTGATTCCGCTGGCATCGGACCCGCTGGGGCGTGGCTGGAATCTGTTCGGCACCGCTGACTACCAGGTGGTGCTCGGCTTCGTGGGTGCGCGCGTTTCGTGGTACGTGGCGATCAGTGCCATCGTCGTCGGCCACGTGCTTTCGGTCTGGATCGCGCATCGGATCGCGCTCCGGGACCTGGCAGATCGCCGGCGCGCCGTGCTGGCGGGCGTGCCGCTGACCGTGCTGATGGTCGGCTACACCGCTCTCAGCCTGTCGATCATCGCCGATCCGCTGGTCGAGTTTCGCGCCGCCGACGCCGCGCTTTCGCGGACACTGCTTGTGCGCGCCGATTGCCTCGTGCGCGT
>JBAIYN010000177.1:0-10957 GCA_037915775.1 Burkholderiales bacterium
GGCTATCAGGTGAAGTAGAGCCAGACATCAACCGATGGTGGAGGAAAACGCGATGAGGATTCGAATCAGATCAACCGGCACGGACCGCACCCGGAACGGCACGCACGCCGCGCTGTCGACGGTCGCCTGTGCGCTGCTGCTCGCGTTCATCGGCAGCGCTGGCGCGCAGGACGCCGCACGTTTGAAGCAGGACCTGACCCCGGTCGGCGCCGAGCGCGGCGCCAGCAAGGACGGCCTGATTCCGGCGTGGACCGGCGGTGACATGAAGGCGCCGGCGGGCTGGAAGCCGGGAACGCCGCGGCCCGACCCCTACGTCGCCGACAAGCCGTTGTACACGGTCGATGCGAGCAACGCCGACAAGTACAAGGATCACCTGAGCGAAGGGCAGATGGCGCTGCTCAAGCAGCTGAAGGGGTACTCGATGGTCGTGTACCCGACGCGCCGCTCGTGCGGATACCCGGACTTCGTGTACGAGCGCACCGCGCAGAACGCCACCGGCTCGAAGATGGCCGCCAACGGCTTCGAAATAGCGCAAGCGACTCCCGCTGGATTCCCGTTCCCGCTGCCGAAGACGGGCGCCGAGGCGATGTGGAACCACAAGCTGCACTGGGTCGGCGCAGGACGCATCGAGCGCTACGCAACGATCTTCTCGAATCCAAGAGGCGGCGACTTCGTGCCGCTAGTGCAGGACCAGTGGACGCTGACGCCGTTCGGCAATCCGAACGCGAAGACGATCGATGACGTGCAGGGGATCGAGTGGAAACTGCTGAATGAGGTCGTGTCGCCTGCCGCCCGGGTCGGCGAACTGATCCTGATCAACTACTACCTGAACAAGGAAAGCGAAGCGTGGCTGTACTTCCCGGGCCAGCGCCGGGTGCGTCGCTCGCCGACCTTCGCGTACGACAACCCGGTACCGGGATACGAGAACCTGCTGATGGTCGACCAGTATCCGATGTACGCAGGACCGATGGACCGCTACGACTGGAAGATCGTCGGCAAGCAGGAACTGCTGGTTCCGTACAACACGTTCAAATTCAACGACACGTCGCGCAAATACAAGGACATCTTCGGTCCGGAGTACCCGAAGCGCGACCTGATCCGCTATGAGCTGCACCGCGTGTGGAAGATCGAGGCAACCGTCAAGCAGGGTCAGCGCCACCTGTTCCCGAAGCGCGAGATGTATCTGGACGAGGACACCTGGATGCTGCTGGTGGAGGATCTGTACGACGCGCAGGGCAAGATCTGGCGCGCGATGGAGTCCTATCCGTACATCGCATGGGAGCTCCCGGCCTGCGTTTACCAGGGCTACATCAGCTATGACCTGAACGTCGGCCGCTACATGGCCGACAACCAACCGCAGGAGGGCAAGGTCGACTGGCTCGCAGGCCGCGAGGGTCGGATCGATCCGAACAAGTTCAATGCGGACGAACTGCGGCGTGTCGGCGGACGCTGAGCATCGCGCGCGCAAACTGGACTCGAGGGGGAATCACGATGAACCAACGCAAGCAGGGGCGTTCCTACGCCGATCGCACGCGGTCGATGACAATGATGGCGAGTGCCGTCGGCGCGGCGCTGGCGCTGCTCTCGGCGCCGGCCGGCGCAGTCCGCTTCGAAACCGAAGGCGGCGTGCAGATCGATTTCGACACCACGATCTCGCTCGGCACGCAGGTGCGTCTGCAGAATCCTTCGGTAACGAACATCGGCAACGACAACGGCGGCTCGGTGCCGACGACGGGCGCGATCGGCGGGCGAGTGGCCGGTGCCGGTGATCCGGCGTTCTCGAACCCGGACTTCAACTTCCTCAACGGCGACGACGGCAACCTGAATTACAAGAAGGGTGACATCGTCTCGCTGGCGCTGAAGGGCACGCACGAACTCGGGATGAAGTGGGGTGACGGCTGGAAGTCGCTCGCGCGCGCCACCTGGGTGCTCGACGCCATGGTGGACGACACCCGCCGCACCGACCTGTCGAGCGATGCGAAGAACCTCGCGCAGCACAACATCACGCTGCTCGATCTGTGGCTGTCGAAGGACTTCAAGCTGATCGGCGATCAACCGGCGACGGTCAAGCTCGGCAATCAGGTGATCAGCTGGGGCGAGGACGTGTTCATCGTCGGCGGCGTGAACTCGATCAACGCGCTCGACCTGCGCAAGTACCACACGCCGGGCACGCAGTTGAAGGAGATCTTCCGGCCGGCGCCGATGCTGTATCTGAACACCGGGATCACGCAGGGATTGAATTTCGAGGGCTATTACCAGTTCACCTGGAACGGATTCCAGTTCGATCCGGTCGGCACGTTCTTCTCCGGTGCCGACGTGGTCGGCAAGGGGCAGCGCCCCGCGTACATGCCGTCTTCGCTGCTAAGTCCGTTCGGCCTGTGCCTGCCGCCGACGCCGTGCGGCGACATCGGCGACAGGATCCAGCCCGGAATCAACGTGATTCCGTTCGAGGGCGACAAGAAACCCCCCGCCGGGCAACAGTATGGCGTGGCGTTGCGCGGCAAGCCGCGCGGCTTCGACACCGAGTTCGCGCTGTACTACATCCGCTATCACGACAAGCTGCCCTTCACCACGCTGTTCACCGATCCGAACAACCCGAAGTTCGCCAACGCCAACGTGCTTGCGGCCGGCTACTACAACGAATTCGGCAAGGACAAGGATCTGTACGGCGTGTCGTTCAATACCAAGGTCGGGCCGGTGGCGGTCGGCGGCGAGCTGTCGTACCGGCCGCGCGATTCGGTCGCGATCGACCCATCGGTGCCGGCCACGGGGCCATACAGCATCTTCGATCCCAGCCCGGGCCCGACCAAGACCGTCGATCCGAACGGACGCATCACGGTGCGCGGCTTCGTCGACGAAGCGAAGTACCAGGCGCATCTGACCGGGTTCTACTTCATCGAAGTCAACTCGCCGCTCGGCGCCGTGATGAAGGGGCTCGGCGCGTCCGAGGGATATGTGCTGGCGGAAGCTGCGGCGACGCGCTATCCGAACCTCGATCCAGCCAACATCCCGTACCTGATCTTCCCCAGCTACGAGATTCCGACCAAGAGCTCGTGGGGCTATGTGTTCGAGGTCGGCCTGACGTACCCGAATGCGTTCGGCAGCGGCATCAACCTGACGCCGCAGTTCGACTACTCGCAGGACGTGTCGGGTATCTCGCCGAACACGCTGCCGTTCGTAAAGGGGCGCAAGTCGATGTTCATCGGCCTGAACTTCGACCATGAAAGCGTGGTGCGCGGCCAGATCGGCCTGTCGCGCTTCTTCGGCGGCGGACTGACCAACGTGATGCGCGACCGCAGTTACGTGGGGGCCAGCGTCTCGTACTCGTTCTAGGCAAGCGGCCGGGACGATCGACCAGATCGTCCCGACCGTTCCGGAGCAGCTCGCTTTGTCGTCCGCATGATCGAACTCTTCGTTCGCCGGCTCGAGGCGGTGATCTTCGGTCACCGCGTCCTGACGCTGGGCCTGCTCGCGCTGCTGACCGTCGCGCTCGGAATGTCCGCGCTGAAGCTGCGCATGGATGCCGGCTTCGACAAGCAGTTGCCTACCGGCCACGAATACACGGACACGTTCTTCAAGTATCGCGACGAGATCTTCGGTGCCAACCGGCTGATGATCGCGGTCGGGCGCACCAAGGGGGACATCTGGAACGTACCGTTCCTGCGCCGGCTGAACGACGTGACCGATGCCGTGCTGTACATGCCCGGCATCGACCGCCGCACGGTCAGCTCGCTGTGGACGCCCAACACGCGGGTGCTGCAGATCACGGACGAAGGCTTCAAGGGGATGAACGTGATCCCCGGCAACGTGACGGCGGGCAATTTGACCGATGCGCAGGTCGCGCAGATCCGCGAGAACGTGATCCAGGGCGGCTACATCGGCAGCCTGGTGGCGAACGATTCGTCGGCGGCGATGGTGATCGCCGACCTGCTCGACTACGACCCCAAGACCCGCGAAAAGACCGACTACATCGAGCTCGGGCGCCGGATCGACACCGAGCTGCGTGCGAAGTTCGAGGACGCGGACACCAAGGTGATGGTGATCGGCTTCGCCAAGCAGATCAGCGACATCGCGGACGGTGCGGCGAGCGTGCTGCGCTTCTTCGCGCTCGCGTTCGTTCTGACTGCGCTGGCGGTGTACTGGTACAGCCGTTCGGTGGCGTTTACGGTGGCAGCGCTGCTGTGCTCGCTGGTGTCTCTGGTCTGGCAGTTCGGTACGCTGCACCTGCTCGGCTACGGCCTCGACCCGCTCGCGGTACTGGTGCCGTTCCTGGTGTTTGCCATCGGCGTGTCGCACGGCGTGCAGCAGGTCAACTACATCTCGCGCTCGATCTGCGCCGGCCTGTCCGGGTACGACGCCGCACGGTCGAGCTTCCGCGGGCTGCTGGTGCCGGGAACGATGGCGCTCGTCACCGCGTTCGTCGGCTTCGCCACCCTGTACCTGATCCCGATCCCGATGATCCGCGAGCTGTCGCTGACCGCGTCGATCGGCGTGGCGTACAAGATCGTCACCAACCTGGTGATGCTGCCGGTGGTCGCCTCGTTCTTCAAATTCGGGCCGGAGTACGTCAAGCGCGTGACTGCGCTGCGGCTGCAGCGCGAGGGCTGGATGAAGCGGCTCGACCGCGTGGCCGAGCGCCATGTCGCCTTTGCGGTCACGGGCGCGGCCGTCGTGCTGTTTGCGTTGGCGGTGTGGCAGTCGAGCGACCGGCACATCGGTTATCTGAAGCCCGGCGCGCCCGAACTGCGCGAGGACTCGCGCTACAACCGGGATGCGGTGGCGATCGTCGACAAGTTCGGCGTCGGGCTCGACGTGTTCACGCTGGTGGCCGAAATGCCGGAAGACGGCTGCTACGAGTACGCGCGCATGTCGTATGTGGATGACCTGTCCTGGGTGATGGCGAACGTTCCCGGCGTGATCGGGGTGGCGAGCCTGCCCGGGCTGGTCAAGCTGGGTGCGTCGGGCTTCAACGAGGGCAATCTCAAGTGGCAGGCGCTGCCGCGCGACGCGCGCTCGATGGCGAGCTTCATCGGGCTGGCCGGCGAGGGATCCGGGCTGTACGACCCGCGCTGCTCGGTGCTGCCGATCAACGTCAGCCTCGCCGATCACAAGGCCGTCACGCTGAAGGCCGTCGTCGATGCGGCCAAGCGCTACCGGACCGAAAACCCCATGGACTCGGTGAAGATCCGGCTGGCGAGTGGCAACGCCGGCGTGCAGGCCGCGACCAACGAGGTGCTCGAGCACACCGAACTGCCGATGATGCTGTACGTGTACGTGACGATCCTGCTGCTGGTGCTGATCACCTACCGCGACTGGCGCGCGATGATTGCCTGCTGCGTGCCGCTGACGCTCGCCACCTTCCTCGGCTACTGGTTCATGAAGGTGCTCGACATCGGCCTGACGGTGGCGACGCTGCCGGTGATGGTGCTGGCGGTCGGGATCGGCGTGGACTACGCGTTCTACATCTACAACCGTCTGCAGACCCACCTTGCTGACGGCATGCCGATCGAGCCGGCGTTCAAGCACGCGCTGCTCGAGACCGGCAACGCGACGATCTTCACCGCGATCACGCTGTCGATCGGCGTGGCGACGTGGGGCTTCTCCGATCTGAAATTCCAGGCGGACATGGGCCTTCTGCTTGCGTTCATGTTCATGATCAACATGGTGATGGCGATCACGCTGTTGCCGGCCCTGGCGGTGGTGATCGATACGCTGATCCCGCGCCGCGGGGCGGTGAAGCGGCCCTTCATGGCGCACTGACATGCAGGGCGACGCGCGCATTCCCCGTTCGTGCTCTCTCTTGCCGCGCCGAGCCGTGGTGCTGGCGCTTGGCGGTGCACTGGTGGCGGGCGTGGCCGGCCGAGGCGTCGCATTCGCGCAGGCGGTGGCGCCGCCCGCGTCGATGGCGTCGCCCGGCGGCGGCATTGCGCGCCCGTCGAAGCTTGCCAGCACGTCGCTGCTGCTCGGCGGCGCCCGCGCCGGCAATCGCCTCGTGGTCGTCGGTGAATACGGCCACGTGCTCCTGTCCGACGACGAGGGCGCCACCTGGCGCCAGGCGAAGCTCGTTCCCACGCGCACGACGCTGACCGCGGTGACTTTCATCGACGAGCGAACCGGCTGGGCGGTCGGGCACGGCGGGATCGTGCTCGGCACCAGCGACGGGGGAGAAAACTGGCGGCTGCTCGCGGGGCGCATCGACGGCAAGGACGCGTTCTTTTCGGTCTGGTTCCGGGACGCGAAGAACGGGCTGGCCGTCGGATCGTTCGGCTATGCCGCGCGCAGCAGCGACGGCGGCGCCACCTGGACCCCGTTCGATGTCGTCGAGGGCGAGATGGGCGAACGGCACCTGAACCAGATCATCGTTCACGGCAAACTCGTTCTGATCGCCGCCGAGAGCGGCGTGGTGTTCCGTTCGGACGACAACGACGCGAGCTTCAAGGCGGTGAAAACCCCCTACAAGGGTTCGCTGTGGGGTGGAATGGCGCTGAAGGACGGCTCGCTGATGGTGTGGGGTATGAGCGGCACGGTGCTGCGCAGCACGGACGAAGGTCAAACCTGGTCGGTGATTCCCACCGGAACCGAGCAGTCGCTGTCGGGCGGCGCGCAGTTGGCCGACGGCTCGATCGTGATCGCCGGCCTGAACGGCGTCACGCTGGTCAGCCGCGACGGCGGGGCGAGCTTACAAGCGTCGGTGCGGCCGGACCGCAGCAATGTTGCCGGCGTGCTGGCGACGAAGTCCGGCTACCTGATGCTCGGACAGACCGGCGTACGCGCGCCCTGAGCCCGGATGACCGGCCGCAAGCGCACCGGAGCTTCCGACGGTAGCCTTGCGCATGGCCGAAGCACCGAGACGCACGCTGCCGCGCTCCTGGCGCTGGTTCGGGATCGCCGCGCGCGCGCTGCATCTGATGGCGATCGTGCTGCTTGGCTCCGTGGTACTCGGCGCGCCGCCGCGGCTCCCGACTGCCTGGGTTGGTGTGACGCTGCTCGTTTCCGGAATCGTGCTTTTCGCGCTCGAGCAATGGAAGACGCGCGAGCATGTGGCACAGTTCGCGGGCGCCGGACAGATCGCGAAGCTCGCGCTGGTGGCGTGGATGATCTTCGATCCGTCGCGCGCCGCGACCTTGTTCCTGGTGATCGTCGCCTGGTCGGCGGTGTTCGCGCACGCGCCGGCTGGTTTCCGGCACCGGCATGTCGGCGCGCTGCTGCGGAGCCGGCGCTGATTCGCGGTCTATTTGTGCCCGCAGACGGGGCAGGCGGGATTGCGCACGATCGGAACCCGTTGCCAGTCCATGCTGAGGATGTCGAACAGCACGAGTTCGCCGTCGACGGCGCCCGGCAGGCCGGCGAGGATCCGGATCGCCTCGGACGCCTGCAGCGTGCCGATGATTCCGGTCAGCGGCGCGAACACACCCATCACGGCGCAGGCATCGTCCCCCGCAACCGTTTCTGCGGGCACCAGGCATTCGTAGCACGATGCGCCGGGGCGACGCCGGTCGAACACCGCCACCTGGCCGGAGAAGCGGATCGCCGCCCCGCTGACGAGCGGCACGCCGAGTTCGACACACACCGCATTGGCGGCATGACGGGTGGCAAAGTTGTCGCTTGCGTCCACCAGAACGTCGCAATCGCGCGCAAGCTCCCCCAGATCGTCGCGCGTCACGCGCTGCGGTATGGCCAGGACGCGGCAATCGGGGTTGATCTCGGCCAGCGCGCGGCGCGCGGATTCGGCCTTGTTCATGCCGATCCCGGATTCGCGGTGGATCACCTGTCGCTGCAGATTGGTGAGGTCGACCGCGTCGCCGTCGCAGATGGTGAGACGGCCGACGCCGGCCGCCGCGAGGTACAACGCCGCCGGCGCGCCGAGTCCCCCGGCGCCGACCAGAAGCACGCGACCGTCGAGCAGCCGCTGCTGGCCGCGGATGTCGATCTGCGGCAGCAGGATATGGCGGCTGTAACGCGTCAGTTGCCGGTCATCCATGGTCTGTCGTCGCGTTTACGTTCCGCGCCGCGATCGGCCGCCGCGTCTCAGGCATCTGCCGGCGAGAGGCATTCCCGCCATCAGGGTCGAACGCGTCCATGCCGGACGAGATCGACGTGGATCGCGGATCTTCGCGTGCACGGCACCTTCCGAAAGCATAGACTTTGCGGTAAGTTGCAGTGGCGTTGCCGCGTGGCTTCGCTGCGCTTCACGCGGCTCTCCGACAACAACCACCCTCACGAACGGAGGAGTACTGGCTCATGATGAAGTCCCTGTATCTCGATCCGAAGAAGTGTACGGGCTGCCTGCAATGCGAGATGGCATGCTCCTACGAGAACACGGGCGCGTTCAATCCGGCGAAGTCCCGCATCAAGGTGTTCAACTTCGAGCACGAGGGGCGCAAGGTGCCTTACACCTGCACCCAGTGCGCGGAAGCGTGGTGCCTGAAGTCCTGCCCGGTCGAGGCGATCACGATCGATGCCGGCACCGGCGCCAAGATCGTGCTGGAAGCGACGTGCGTCGGCTGCAAGGTATGCACGATCGCGTGCCCGTTCGGAACGATCAATTACGTGGCCGACACCGGCAAGGTCGCGAAGTGCGATCTGTGCGGCGGCGACCCCGCGTGTGCGAAGGCGTGTCCCACCGGAGCGATCACCTACGTCGATGCCGACTGGACCGGTCTCGACAAGATGCGGCAGTGGGCGGCGCGTGCCAACACGGCGGTGATGTAAGGAGACGACGATGGGATGGACGAGAAAGATTCTGCGCGTTGACCTCGCGGCCGGAACCTGCAAGTCCGAGCCGCTGAACATGAAGTGGGCCGACGAGTATCTCGGCTCGCGCGGCCTGGCGACGAAGTACCTGTACGAGGAAATCGATCCGAAGGTCGATCCTCTGTCACCGGGCAACAAGCTGATCATGGCCACCGGTCCGCTGACGGGCACGATGGCCTCCACCGGCGGCCGCTACACCGTCGTCACGAAAGGACCGCTCACCGGCGCGATCGCCTGCTCCAACTCCGGCGGCTACTTCGGCGCCGAGATGAAGTTCGCCGGCTGGGACATGATCATCTTCGAAGGCAAGTCGCCCAAGCCCGTGTACCTGTGGCTCGAGAACGACAAGGCCGAACTGCGCGACGCCGCGCACCTGTGGGGCAAGTCGACCTGGGACACCGAGGAGATCATCAAGAAGTCGCACCAGGATCCGCAGGTCCGCGTGTCATCGATCGGCCGCGCCGGCGAAAACGGCGTGCTGTTCTCGTGCGTCGTCAACGACCTGCACCGCGCGGCCGGACGCTCCGGCGTGGGCGCCGTGATGGGCTCGAAGAACCTGAAGGCGGTCGCGATCCGCGGCACCAGGGGCGTGGGCGGCATCAAGGACTTCAACGAGTTCCTGAAGGCAACGAACGAGAAGAAGAAGGTGCTCGCCGACAACGCAGTCACCGGCCAGGGCCTGCCCACCTACGGCACGCAGGTCCTGATGAACGTGATCAACGAGGTCGGCGCACTGCCGACGCGCAATCACCGCGACGTGCAGTTCGAGGATGCCAGCAAGATCTCGGCCGAGGCGATGCGCGAGAAGCGGCCCACCGACGGCAAGGCCAACCTCATCACCAATGCCGCGTGCTTCGGCTGCACGATCGCCTGCGGGCGGATCTCGCAGATGGACAAGACGCACTTCTCCGTCGTCAACAGCCCGAAGTACTGGGGTGCGACGGGCGGGCTCGAGTACGAGGCCGCCTGGGCGCTCGGCGCTGCCAACGGCGTCGGCGACCTCGAGGCGCTGACCTTTGCCAACATCATCTGCAACGAAGAAGGGATGGACCCGATCTCCTTCGGTGCCACCATCGGCGCGGTGATGGAGCTTTACGAGACCGGCGTGCTGAAGAAGGAGCAGATCGGCATCGAGTCGCCGTTCGGCTCCGCCAAGGCGCTGGTCGAACTAGTGAAGATGACCGCGACGGGCGAGGGCTTCGGCAAGGAAATCGGCCTGGGCTCGAAGCGCCTGTGCGCGAAGTACGGCAAGCCCGAACTGTCGATGAGCGTCAAGGGGCAGGAATTCCCCGCCTATGACTCGCGCGGCATCCAGGGCATGGGCCTCACCTACGCCACGTCGAACCGCGGCGCCTGCCACCTGCGCTCGTACACGGTCGCCTCCGAGATCCTCGGCGTCCCGGTGAAGACCGATCCGCTGACCACCGAAGGCAAGCCGGCGCTGGTCAAGGCGTTCCAGGACGCGACCGCCGTGTTCGACTCCGCTGGCATCTGCATCTTCACGTCGTTCGCATGGACCCTGGCGGATGTGCAGCCGCAGGTTGCCGCCGCGTGCGAAGGCGACTGGTCGCTCGACAAGCTCAACCTGGTCGGCGAGCGGATCTGGAATCTCGAGAAGCAGTTCAACCTGAAGGCCGGACTGACCAAGAAGGACGACGATCTGCCGCCGCGCCTGAAGACCGAGCCGGCCAAGACCGGACCGGCCAAGGGCCTGGTCAACGGCCTCGACAAGATGCTGCCGGAGTACTACGAGCTGCGCGGCTGGGACAAGGAGGGCGTGCCCAAGCGCGACACGCTCGCGCGCCTCGGCCTGTAGTCGCACGCGTGCGCACGCCAGCCTGCGCCGGCGTGCCGCATTGACAACTCAACCTTTCGGGGCGCTCACCGCGCCCCGTTTCTTCTGGGTGCCGCATGAAACACGTGATTCTCGGCAACGGTCCCGCGGGAGTCGTGGCCGCCGAAACGCTGCGCCAGCAGGCGCCGCTCGATGCAATCGTCCTGGTCGGAGCCGAGCGCGAGCCGCCGTATTCGCGCATGGCGATCCCGTATCTTCTGATGAACCACATCGGCGAGGACGGAACCTACCTGCGCAAGAGCGCGGATCATTTCCAGCGCCTGAACATCCAGCTCGTGCAGGCGAAGGCCGTCAGGCTCGACGACCAGTCGCGCCAGGTCGGACTCGACAACGGCCAGTCGCTCCCAT
>JBAIYN010000494.1:0-3886 GCA_037915775.1 Burkholderiales bacterium
CGGAGCCACCCGCGCATGGAGTGACACCATGAAACCCGGAGTCATCGCATTCGCCGTCGCCGCCGCATTCGCCGGCGGCGCCCAGGCACAGACGCTCGATAGCCTGCTGCATCGGAACGCGGTGCAGCAGCAACGCATCGCCGCGGACATCGCGCGCGGCCGGATCGACGAGCACAACCTCGCATCGCTCGAACAGCGGGCCGGCGACGTCTACCGGCTCGAATCGCAACAGCTGGCCGCGCCCGGCGCCGATCGCGCGGCGCTGATGCGAGTCCGCCAGGCCGAGAACGATTTCACCCGCGCCATCGCCTTGGCCGAGAAACACCGCGCCAAGGCGCCCGGTAACCCGCTCGACCGCATGCGCCTGCGCGTCGCCACCACCCGCGCTGCCGAGCAGCAGCAACTGATCGCGCGCGAATTCAAGGAGGGCAATCTCGCGCCGGCGCAGATGGGCGCGCTCGAGTCCGCGCAGGCACGGATCGCGCAGGCCGAAGCGAAGGCAGTGCGCAGCAAGTCTGCAGAGACGCTTGCGGCGGCCGAGTCGATCCAGCACATGCAGGATCTGCAGGATTACGCGATCCTGAAGGACCCGTCGCTCGCCTAGGCATGCGGGGTGCGGCATGAGACACACTGCCCGAATCGGTGCGGCCCTGCTGTACGCAGCCGCAATCTCCGCTGCGAACGCAGTCCCGTCGACCGGTGAAACGCTGCGGGAGTTGCACGCCGCCGAGCACCAGCTGCAGGAGGCAGCGCTTTTGCGCAACGTTGCCACGGTCGACACCGAGGCGCAGCACCTGCTGGCCGCGCACGACCTGCTGGCGGAAGCCGAGCCGAGCCTGCACGGCAAGCTGCGCCAGCGCGCGCAACTCCTCGAATACGACATCGCCCGCGATGCCGGCTCCGCCGCGGCGGACGTCACGTCGCCGCTGCCGGACGCGCTTGGGCCGGTCAGCGTGCTGCCGACGCTCGATCGCGCCGACCTCGCCGCGCTCGCCAAGCGCAGCGAGGCACTGGTGCAGCGCGCGCAGGGTAGCGGCTGACCGGCAACGGCCCGGCACTCGAGGTCCGGCGTTCTTGTTGCAGCGCATCTGCAACAAATCCGGCGCGGCGGAATCTAAGGGACCTCGTCGATAACAGCGGAGGGTCCAAACATGACAACAGCAATGCCCGCCTCACCGTCGATCTCCGAAGCCGAGCAACGGCTGCAGCTCCGACGCGCGGTCGTCGCCAGCACGGTCGGCACCGCGATCGAGTGGTACGACTTCTTCCTGTACAGCACGGTCACCGGCTTGGTCTTCGCCAAGCTGTACTTTCCCAACTCCGACCCGCTGGTTGGCACCCTGCAGGCGTTCCTGATCTACGCGGTCGGCTTCGTCGCCCGGCCGGTCGGCGCCGCGATCTTCGGCCACTACGGCGATCGCATCGGCCGCAAGTCCACCCTGATTGCGACGCTGTTGCTGATGGGACTGGCGACGTTCGCGGTCGCGTTCGTGCCGACCTACGGATCGATCGGCATCTGGGGTGCGATCCTGCTCACGGTGCTGCGCTTCATCCAGGGCGTCGGCGTCGGCGGCGAATGGGGAGGCTC
The DNA here is from genome assembly GCA_037915775.1 of Burkholderiales bacterium. Lineage (GTDB taxonomy): Bacteria > Pseudomonadota > Gammaproteobacteria > Burkholderiales > Burkholderiaceae_F > JAKOQB01. The sequence continues at coordinate 1,589 of JBAIYN010000494.1, forward strand.
GGTGCTGATGTCGATGGAGTGGACGCGCACCAATGCTCATCGCGGCTTCGCGGCCTCCTGGCCGCAATTCGGCGTCCCGGCCGGCCTGTTCCTCGCCAACCTGGCGGTGCTCGCGTTCAGCCAGATGTCGGGCGACGCGTTCCTGACGTGGGGCTGGCGCATCCCGTTCGCGCTCAGCATCGTGCTGGTCGCAATCGGGCTGTACATACGACTCAGGATCCTCGAAACCCCGGTCTTCTCCCGGCTCGTCAGCGAGCGCCGCATCGAGCGCGCGCCCACCCTCGCCGTGATCAAGCAGCAGCCGCGCGAGATCGGCTTGACCGCGCTGCTGCGCATGGGTGAGCAGGCGCCTTTCTACGTGTTCACCGCGTTCGTGTTCGCGTATGGAACGACCACGCTGAAAGTCTCGCAGGACTTCCTGCTCACGGCGGTGCTGACCGCATCCGTGCTGTCGTTCTTCACGATCCCGTTCTGCGGGCACCTTTCGGACCGCATCGGGCGCAAGCGGATGTACCTGATCGGCGCGGCGGTCATGGCGGTGTTCGGTTTCGTCTACTTCGCGATGCTCGACAGCTTGAACCCGGCCTGGATGTTCCTCGCGATCGTGCTGTCGCTGATCCCGCACGACATGATGTACGGACCGCAGGCGGCGCTGATCGCCGAGGCGTTCACCGGGCGCCTGCGTTACAGCGGCGCCTCGCTCGGCTATCAGCTGGCGTCGGTGATCGCCGGTGGACCCGCACCGCTGATCGCCACCGCGATCTTCGCCCATTACCACTCCGGCTACGCGATCGCGGTCTACGTGCTGATCTGCGCGCTGCTCAGCCTGGTCTCCACCGCGCTGCTCGGTGACTACACGAACAAGGACATCTCCGAGGAACACCACCTGAGTCCGGCGGCGAGCTGAACCCGAGCCGCGCATCCGGCCTTGCGCGGCGCGTCGTTCACGGCGTGTCGACCGGCGCGTGCCAGCCGCCGATCGCTGCCGTCATCGCCGCCGCCTCGGCCGGACCCCAAGTCCCCGGTTCGTACGGGAACACCGGCTTGGACGACGTCAGGATCGGGTCGACGATGCGCCACGCCTGCTCGACGCCGTCCTGCCGCGCGAACAGCGTCGCGTCGCCGTGGATGGCATCGCCGAGCAACCGCTCGTACGCGCCCGCCTCGTCGTCGCGCGTGCGGCATACGTTCAGCTCGACCTCGTCGCCCGCCATGGTCGCCCCCGGCCGCTTGGCCAGCGCTCCGATCGCGATGCTGACGGAGCCAGGCCCGAGCTCGAAACGCAGGTAGTTGCTGTCCGGCGGCAGCGGGTCGCGGAACACGTCCTGCGGCGGCCGGCGCAGCTGCACGAGCACCTCGGTCGCGGTGACCGGAAGATGCTTGCCGGCACGGATGAAGAACGGCACGCCGGCCCAGCGCCACGAGTCGAGATGTACCTGCATCGCGGCGAAGGTCTCGACCTGCGAGTCCGGCGCCACCCCGGACTCCTTGCAGTAGCCGGCGTACTGTCCGCGCACGAGGCTCGCGCCGGTCAGGGTCCGGATCGACTTGAAGACCTTGAACTTCTCGTCGCGCAGCGCTTCGCTGTCGGTGCCGACCGGCGGCTCCATCGCCAGGTTGGCGACCACCTGCAGCAGATGGTTCTGCACCACGTCGCGCAGCGCGCCGACCTCTTCGTAGAAGCGGCCGCGTCCTTCGACGCCGAAGCGCTCGGCCATCGTGATCTGCACGCTCGCCACGTAGTTGCGGTTCCACAGCGGCTCGAGAAACGAATTGGCGAAGCGGAAGAACAGCAGGTTCTGCACCGCTTCCTTGCCGAGGTAATGATCGATGCGGAAGATCGCCGACTCGGCAAACACGCGGCGCAGGCTGCGATTGAGCGCCTGCGCCGACGCCAGATCGCGTCCGAACGGCTTCTCGACCACGACGCGCGCCGCCGGCGTGCTGGCAAGGCGGGCGATGTGCTCGACCGCGGTTTCGAACAGGCTCGGCGGAATCGCCAGGTAATGCAGCGGCCGCCGCGCCGCGCCGAGTGTCTGCTCGACGCGCTGAAATGTCGCCGCCGCGCGGTAATCGCCGTCGACATAGCGCAGCAGATCGCCGAGCCGCGCGGCCGCGGCGTCGTCGGCGACCCCGTGCTGCCGCAGGCTGTCGCGCACCCGCTCGCGCAGACGATCGAGGTTCCAGCCGCTCAATGCAACGCCGATGACCGGCATGTCGAAGCGGCCGCGGCGCACGAGCGCCTGAAGGGCGGGAAAGATCTTCTTGTATGCGAGGTCGCCGGTGGCGCCGTACAGC
>JBAIYN010000251.1:0-7477 GCA_037915775.1 Burkholderiales bacterium
TAGTTGGCCGGGACGTCCTCGTTCGTCGGGTCGACCAACTCGGCGACCGGTGCGTCCTCCGCGAGCCCGGGGCGTGAAGCATCGCGGTAGACGCTGACACTCGAAATGAAAAGGTAGCGGTTCGAGTGCCTCAGCAAATCGGCCGACTGCCGCACGACGCGCGGAACGTATCCGCACGTGTCGACGACCGCGTCCCAGTTCCGGCCCGCGAGAATTCCCACACCGCCGTCCCGATCGCCGCGTAGCTGCTCGACGTCGGGATAGAGGCCGGAGGCGGACAGTCAGCGATTGAAAAGCGTGACCTCGTGGCCGGCAGAAAGCGCGGCCTCGACCAGGTGTCGTCCGAGAAAGCGCGTACCTCCAAGGATCAGGATCTTCATCGTCAACAGGTGATTCCGCGAATGGCGCGACATCGCTCGCCGCTGCCCGGCACGTTCAAGCCCGGCGATCGCGGCGCCTCGGCCTGTCCTTCGCCAGTTCGAAGCAGGCCGGCGACGGTCTCCGACCCCGCGCAGGCGTTCGATCCCGCAGCGTGCGGCAACCTACCTACAATACCCGGCAGAGCGTGTCATCCATAGCGTGCACATGATATGGCTCGCTCGCTGGGGCCTCATCGTCTAAAGGAGAGTTGACATGTCGCTACGACTCGCGTTTCTGGTTCTTGCAGCGGCGGCTGCGCCGGTATTGGGCCAGACGCCACCGGCCGGCTACCCGGCCGACTACGCGCAGACCATCGCGGCTGCGAAGAAGGAGGGCAAGGTTGTCATCTACAGCGCGCTCGACACGAAGGCGGCGCAGCCGCTGATCAGGGACTTCAACGTGCTGTATCCGGACATCAAGGTCGAGTACAACGACATGAACTCGACCGAGATGTACAACCGCTTCATCGCGGAAGTCGCTGCCGGGCAGGGTTCGGCCGATGTGATGTGGAGTTCGGCGATGGACCTGCAGATCAAGCTCGTCGACGACGGCCAGGCGATGACGTACAAGTCGCCCGAAGCGTCCAAGCTCCCCGCGTGGGCCGTCTACAAGGACCAGGCCTTCGGAACCACCTACGAGCCTGCGGTGTTCATCTACAACAAGCGCCTGGTGACAGGCGACGAAGTGCCGCAGGACCACGCGGCGTTCGCCAAGCTGATCAACACCAAGACTGACAAGTTCAAGGGCAAGGTCACCACCTACGACATCGAGAAGAGCGGCGTCGGCTTCATGTTCGTCGTGCAGGACACTAAGTATTTTCCGGGCATGCACGATCTGGAAAAGGGCTTTGGAGCGACCAGCTACCGCGTGTACTCCAGCACCGGAAACATGCTTGAGAAAGTTTCGTCGGGCGAGCACCTGCTCGGCTACAACGTGCTGGGCTCGTACGCGCTGGTGCGGGCGAAGAAGGATCAGAACCTGGGCGTCGTGCTGCCGAAGGACTACACGCTGGTGCTGTCGCGCGTGATGTTCATCGGCAAGCACGCGCGCAACCCGAATGCGGCCAAGCTCTGGCTCGACTACATCCTGTCGGCGCGCGGGCAGAAGATGATCGGCAGCGACGTGGAACTCTTTTCGGTGCGCAATGACGTCGACGCCGAATACACCGCGGCCAAGCTGAACAAGGAGCTCGGCGCCAACGTCAAGCCGATTCCGCTCAGCGCCGAGATCGTCAGTTACCTCGATGCGAAGAAACGCCTCGAGTTCCTGAGCGCGTGGAAGGCCGCGCTCGCCGCCGGCGCGAAGTAGCCCCCTGAGGCGGTGGCGCGCGACTCGAGCGCCGCCGCGAACAGCCATGGCGGCGACCGCAGCCCCATCGGAAGCCCTTGCCGCGCCGGGTGCCGCGGCCGCCGCGATGGCGCGCGTCCCGCGCGCGCTGACGATCCTGCTCATGGCGGCGGCGGTGCTTGCGCCGCTGTCGCTGATTGCCTACCAGAGCCTGCTGTCGGCCCCATTCTTCGATGCGACGAAGAAGGTCAGCCTCGCCGCATATGAGTTCATCTTCGCCGACCCGGATTTCTGGTCGGCGTTCCGCAACTCGCTTCTGATTGCCGCCGGCATGACGCTGATCGCGGTGCCGCTTGGCGCCGTGTTCGCCTTCGTGATGGAGCGCACCGATCTGCCGGGCAAGCGCTGGATCGAGCCGTTGCTGCTGGTGCCGAGCTTCGTGTCGCCGATGGTGCTGTCGTTCGGCTACATCGTCGCCGCCGGGCCGGTCGGCTTCTACTCGGTCTGGACCACCGATGTCTTCGGCGCGGCGCCGTGGGGTCTGTATTCGCTGACCGCGATGGCGGTGATCGCCGGGCTCACGCACGTGCCGAATGTCTACGTATATGCGTCGGCGGCGCTGAAGACGCTCGGCTCAGACGTGGAGGAGGCCGCGCGCGTGGCAGGCGCGTCCCCGATGCGGGTCGCTCTGTCTGTCAGCCTGCCGCTGATAACGCCGGCACTGCTGTTTTCCGCGGTGCTCGTCTTCTTCCTCGGGCTGGAACTCTTCGGTCTGCCGCTGGTGCTCGGCGACCCTGAGGGCCACCTCGTGCTGTCGACCTATCTGTACAAACTGACCAACAAGCTTGGCACGCCGTCGTATCACTTGATGGCCGCGGTGGCGGTCTGCATCATCGCGATGACGGTGCCACTGGTGCTGCTGCAGCGCCGGCTGCTGCAGAACGTGCGCAAGTACGCAACCGTCAAGGGAAAGGCCGGCAGGATCCGCGACCTGCCGCTCGGCAGTTGGAAATGGCTGGCGGTCGCGCTGATCGGAATGTGGATCATTGTCAGCGTCGTCGTGCCGATCAGCGGCATCGCGCTGCGCGCGTTCGTGACCAACTGGGGCTTCGGAGTGCAGCTGGCCGACGCTTTCACCCTCGACGGCTTCCGCTCCGTGTTCGACGAGCCGACGCACGTGCGGGCGATCTGGAACACGATCCTGATCGGCGTCGTTGGCGGCGCTCTCACGGTGGCCTGCTACACGGCGATCGGCTTCGCCACGCACCGCAGGGCCGACGGCTGGTCGCGTGTGATCGACTACCTGGTGCTGGCGCCGCGCGCGGTGCCGGGCTTGCTGATCGGGCTCGCGTTTCTCTGGGTGTTCCTGTTCTTTCCGCCGCTGACGCCGCTGCGGCAGACGATCTTCAGCATGTGGCTCGCCTACAGCGTGGTCTGGCTCGCCTATGGGATGCGGCTGATCTCCTCGTCGTTGCTGCAGGTGAGCACCGAACTCGAAGAAGCGGCGCGGACCGCCGGGGCCGGGCGCGGCCGCGTCTCGCGCGAGATCACGCTGCCGTTGATCCGCCATGGATTGCTCGGCTCCTGGCTGCTCGTGTTCATGATCTTCGAGCGCGAGTATTCGACCGGCGTCTACCTGCTGGCGCCCGGCACCGAGGTGATCGGCGCGCAGCTCGTCTCACTGTGGCAGGGCGGCGCAATCGATATCGTTGCCGCGCTGTCGCTGATCAACATCGTCCTTGTCTTCGTCGGCCTGGCGCTCGCGCTGCGGTTCGGCGTGAAGCTGCGCGATTAGGAAGAGAACATGACCGAACTCGTCGTCGACGACCTGCATCTTCGCTACGGCGACAACCCGATCCTCAAGGGCGTGGCGATGACCCTCGCACGCGGCGAGGTGGTGTCGCTGCTCGGACCGTCGGGCAGCGGCAAGACGACGCTGCTGCGCGCGGTGGCCGGGCTCGAAGTCCCGCACCAGGGCACGATACGCATCGGCGACAAGCCCGTGTTCGATGCCGCGCGCGGCATAGACGTGCCGGCCGAGCGCCGCAACCTCGGCCTGGTATTCCAGTCGTACGCGCTCTGGCCACACAAGACCGTGTTCGACAACGTTGCCTACGGGCTGAGACTGCGCGGCGTCGCCGCTGGCGAGGCTGCACAGCGCGTCCGCGCGGCGCTGGATCAGCTCTCGCTCGGCCAGCTCGCCGAACGCTTCCCGCATCAGCTTTCGGGGGGGCAGCAGCAGCGCGTCGCTCTGGCGCGCGCGCTCGTGTACAACCCGCCCGTCATTCTGCTCGACGAGCCGCTTTCGAACCTCGACGCAAAGCTGCGCGAGGAGGCGCGCGCCTGGCTGCGCGAGCTGATCGTGCGGCTGCAGCTGTCGGCGCTCGTCGTCACGCACGACCAGGGCGAGGCGCTCGCGATGTCGGACCGCATCCTGCTGCTGAATGCCGGTCGCATCGAGCAGCAGGGCACGCCGGAGCAGATGTACAGCGCGCCGGACACGCTGTTCGCGGCCGACTTCATGGGCAGCAACAACCGCCTGCCGGGGCGTGTCGCCGAGTTGCGCGACGGCGCAGCGCTGCTCGAGGGCGAAGGCTGGCGCCTGTGGGGTACGGCGAAGGCCAGCGCGGCGGCCGGACGCGACGGCGTCGGCATGATTCGCCTCGAGCGCATGCGGGTCGCCGAGGCGGCTGGCGACAACCGGCTCGCGGCGGAGCTGGCCACGTCGATGTATCTCGGCGACCGCTGGGAACACCTGTTCGCGATCGGTGCCGCGCGCCTGCGCGCCTACGGCGACCGGCCGCTCGCCACCGGCCGGCACTGGCTTGAACTGCCGCGCGAGTCGCTCTGGGTGTTCTGATCGCGCGCGGACCCCAAGGCGCTCAGTCTGCCCGCAGCGCGTCGACAATCTTCATCCGGCTCGCCTTGGCGGCCGGCAGAAATCCGCCGATCAGGCCCATCGCGAGCGCGAAGACAACGCTCGTCACGACAATCGTGGGCGTCAATGCGAAGGAAAACGCGAGTTCGGAGAACGACGTGAAGTTCGTGGTCGAGATCGTGAACGCCTGCAGAAACGTGGCGCCGCAAAGCCCCGCCAGACCGCCCACCAGTGCCAGCAGCAGTGACTCGATCAGGAAAGCGGCGAGGATCGACCGGCGCCGGAAGCCGAGCGCGCGCAGCGTGCCGATCTCGCCGGTGCGCGTCGCGACCGACGCGTACATCGTGATCGCCGCACCGATGATCGCCCCGAGCGAAAAGATCACCGATAACGTGATGCCCAGGTAGCGGATGAACCCCGACAGCGCGCGCGACTGGTCCTCGTAGAACTGGCGCTCGCGCTTGACCTCGACGGTCAGGCGCGGCTCCGCGGCCAGCGTCTGCAGCAGCGCATCGTACGCATCGGGTGACGACAGCTGCGCGATCACCGACGAGTAGCCAACCCGCCGGAACGCCTGCCCAAGCTGCTCGGCATCGCCCCAGATCTCGGAATCGAACGCCGTGCGCCCGGCATCGAAGCGGCCGACGATGGTCCATCGCCTCTGCGCGAATGCGAGCGACTGCCCGACCTCGACGCCGGCGAACTGGCGCGCCACGCTCGATCCGACCACGATCTCGCTCGCTCCCGGCCGGAACATGCGGCCCTGCACGATCTTCAGCTGCGGTCGCAGCGCGAGCCCCATCGGCGGTACGCCGCGAATCGGCACATTGCTGCGCTTGCCGGTATCGACCTTGGTCAGCGAATTGAGGACCACGACCTCCTTGGACACGCGCGGCCTGCCCGCGGCGTCGCGCGCGATCTGCGGCAGGGTCTCGATCAGCGCCGCCTGCTCGCGGGCCACGCCGCTCTGGATCTCGGTCTCCGCACCCTTGCGGATGAACAGCACGTTGTCGTGCGCGCCGGTGGCGACCAGCGTTGCCTTCAGCCCGGCATCGAGCATCAGCACGGCGGCGAACACGAACACGACGAGCGCCATGCCGCCCGCGGTCAGCAGCGTCGTCAGGCGTCGCACCCAGAGGCTGCGCGCGATATACGAGAACGGGATGCGCATTCAGCCCACGTGCCTGAGTCCGTCGACGATCTTCACCCGCGCGCTGAGCAGCATCGGCACCAGCGCAGCCAGCGCGCCGACCGCGACTGCGGCAGCGCCCTGCATGGCAAGCGTCGCCGGCGCGACCTCGAAGCGCGCGAACACGCTCTTGCCGATTGCGCTCCAGAACCCGTGCGCAACGCCCGGCGTCACCGCGACGGCGATCGCGCCGCCGATCGCGGCGAGCGCAACGCTTTCGGCGAAGATCAGGCGCGCGACGAAACCCGGTCCGAAGCCGAGCGCCTTCAGCGTCGCGTATTCGGACAGGCGCTCGCGTGCCGTCATCGCCATCGTGTTGGCGGTCACCGCAAGGATGATCAGGATCACGACGAAGCTCACGCCCGAGATCACCTCGATGATCGTCTCGACCATGGCGACGAACGACAGCTGAAACGCCTTTTCGGTCTCGGTCAGCGTGGCGGCGAGGGAATTCGCGAATTCCGCGTCGATCGCGCGCGCCACGTCGGCGACCCTGGCCGGATCGTCGACGTCGATCACGAACACGCCGGCGTTGTTGGCCGCGCGCGGGAAACGCTGCTTCAGGTATTCGTTCAGATACTCGTAATGGAAGTAAAACTGGCGCGTGATGACCGTGTCGTCGCGCCCGTCGAAGATCGCGCGCACGGTGAACTCCCAGTTGCCGGGATAGATGGTGCCGCGGATCGGCACGCGGTCGCCGACCTTGAAACCGTACAGGTCGGCGAGCTGGCGACCGACGGCGGCGCCCTGGCGGTCGCGCAGGAAATCCTGCCACTCCGTGGGACGAAACCTGAACTCGGGATACATCGCGAAGAAGTTCGGCACGTCGGTGGCGAACTGCGCGAAGAAGTTCCTTTCGTCGCGCCATACGCCACCGAACCAGTTCGACACCGCCACCCCGCGCACGCCGTCGATCGCGAGAATCTTCTCGCGGTAGTACATCGGCAACGGGAACACGAGCGAGATGCTGTTGCGGGTGACGAGCCGGGTCGCCGACGCCGCCTCCGACCCCGCGTACCACGCGCGCACCACCGTCTGCAGCAGACCGAACGCCGTCAGCGCGATCACGAGCCCGACCACCGTCAGCGCGCTGCGCAGCCGGGCGCGAAAGGCGTTGCGAAGAACGAGCCTGAGGAAAAACACCGCTCAATGCGCGAACGGACTCGTGTCCGTCAGCTGCCCCTTGTCGAGATAGATCAGGTGGTGCGCCGCCTCCGCTGCGCGCGGGTCGTGCGTCACCATCACGATCGTCTTCTTCAGTTCGACGTTCAGGCGATCGAGCAGCTTCAGGATCTCCGCCGCCGACGCGCGATCCAGGTCGCCGGTCGGCTCATCCGCGATCAGCAGCAGCGGATCGGTGACCACCGCGCGTGCGATCGCGACGCGCTGCTGCTGCCCGCCCGACAGCTCATTGGGCCGGTGATCCATCCGGTCCGCCAGCCCCACCAGCGCGAGCACGATTTCCGCCCGTTCGCGCCGCTCGCGCCGCGTCAGTCCGGTCAGCAACAGCGGCAGTTCGACGTTTTCGAACGCGGTCAGTACGGGCATCAGGTTGTAGAACTGAAAGATGAATCCAACCGAGCGCGCGCGCCACGCGGCCAGATCGCCCTCGGACAGACGCACGATGTCCTCGCCGCCGATCACGAGCCGACCGGCATCGGGCTTGTCGATGCCGGCAATCAGGTTCAACAGCGTGCTCTTGC
>JBAIYN010000448.1:0-8410 GCA_037915775.1 Burkholderiales bacterium
CCGGCGAGCACCAGATCGGTCTTCCGCGACACCGAAGACGAGGTTCGGCCGCCCGCGGCGCGGATCATTTCGCTCGCCTCGTCCCGCGTGAGAGATGGCAGCGTTCCGGTGAGCACGACCGTCTTGCCCTGCAGCGGCCCGGCCCGCCGCGGATCGTGCCCGCCGACCTCCGCCCATGCCACCCCGGCCGCGCGCAACTGTTCTATCACTTCGCGATTGTGCGGCTCCGCGAAGAAGCGCGCGATCGACGCTGCGACGACCGGCCCCACGTCCGGCACCTCGAGCAGGTCCGCTTCGCTCGCATCCATCAGCCGATCGAGCGACCCGAAGTGGCGCGCCAGATCGCGCGCCGTACTTTCGCCGACGTGCCGGATGCCGAGCGCGAAGATGAAGCGCTCGAGCGTGGTCCGGCGCGCATTGTCGATGGCGGACAGCACGTTGGAGGCGGACTTCTCGGCCATTCGCTCCAGGCCGGCCAGCGAAGTCAGCCCGAGCTTGAACAGATCGGCGGGACTGCGGATCAAGCCGGTGTCGACGAGCTGATCGACGAGCTTGTCGCCCAGGCCCTCGATATCGAGCGCGCGCCGCCCGGCGAAATGCAGCAGCGCCTGTTTGCGTTGTGCGGGACAGAAGAGCCCCCCGGTGCAGCGGGCGACCTTCTCCCCTTCATCGCGGAATACCGCCGAGCCGCACACCGGGCAGCGCGTTGGCAAGTGATACGGCCGCGTGTTCGCGGGGCGCCGCTCCGGCACCACGCCGACGATCTCCGGGATCACGTCCCCGGCGCGGCGCACGATCACGGCGTCGCCGACGCGGATGTCTTTCTCGTGGATCAGGTCCTCGTTGTGCAGGGTCGCGTTCGACACCGTGGTGCCGCCCACGAAGACCGGGGCCAGTCGCGCGACCGGCGTCAACGCGCCGGTGCGGCCGACCTGCACCTCGATATCGAGCAGCGTGGTCACCATTTCCTGCGCGGGGTACTTGTGTGCCACCGCCCAGCGCGGCTCGCGGGTGACAAAGCCGAGCCGGTCCTGCAGGTCGATCCGGTTGACCTTGTAGACGACGCCATCGATTTCGAACGGCAGTTCGCCGCGGAGCGCGCCGATGCGCCGGTGAAAATCCGTCAGTCCGGCTGCGCCGCGGACGGCGGCGCGGTGTTCCTCGACCGGCATGCCCAGGGCGGCAAGCGCTTCGAGCAGTTCGAGCTGCGTCGCCGGTATCCGCCAGCCGCGCACGGCGCCGATGCCGTAGGCGTAGAAATGCAGTGGCCGCCGCGCCGTGATCGACGGGTCGAGCTGGCGCAGGCTGCCGGCCGCTGCATTGCGCGGATTCGCGAACAGCTTCTCCCCCGCAGCGGTCTGGCGCTCGTTGAGCCGTTCGAAATCACGCCGGTACATCAGCGCCTCGCCGCGCACCTCGAGCAGCGGCGGGGCCGAGCCGCTCAAACGCAGCGGGATCGCGCGAATCGTGCGCACATTGGCGGTCACGTCCTCGCCGACCGTCCCGTTGCCGCGCGTGGCTCCCTGCACCAGCACACCGTCCTCGTACCGCAGGCTGATCGCGAGTCCGTCGAACTTGAGCTCGACGCAATACTCGACCGGCGCAGCATCGGGGCCCAGCCCGAGATCACGTCGAATCCGCGCATCGAAGCTGACGGCTCCGGCGTCGGACGTATCGGTCTCCGTACGGATCGACAGCATCGGCACCGCATGGACCACCTCGGCGAATCCGCTGCTCGGCGTACCGCTGACCCGCTGGGTGGGGGAATCCGGCGTGACCAACGACGAATAACGCGACTCGAGCTCCTGCAGTTCCGCATACAGCCGGTCGTACTCGGCGTCGGGCACCGTCGGCGCGTTCAGCACGTAATACGCGTAGTCGTGGCGAGTGATTTCCTGCCGGAGTCGTTCGGCGCGCTCGCGCGCCTGACGCGGCACAACGGTCGCGGGCGCCATCGCCGGTCAGCCGTACAGCCTGCGCGCGCGCACCGATCCGGGTTCGATGCCGGCGGCAAGCATGTCGTCGTACAGTCCGGCGAGCTGCCGTTCGATCGCCTCGATCGACGCCGGCTGCACCGGCCGCCCGTTGTCATCGACAACGCGCGCTTCGAGGGTAGCCGCCAGCTGGGTGGCGGCTGCAAACATCGCGCGCAGTGGCTGCGCGGTCGGTGCCACCTGCGGCACGTCGAATTCGAGCAGCAGTCGGTCGAACGTCTCGTCCGGCGCCGAGACCGTGAACAGCACGTTGCCCTGCGCATCGAGCCGTTGCCAGGATTTCGGCGTCGCGGCCACGAGATCGCAGCCCGCGGCAGCGGCCGTGATGCGCGCCGAGTCCCAGACGCCATTTGTCGGTTCCAGCGTCAGGCCGATCCGGATGTCGAAGCGTGCGCACAGGCGGTCGAGCTCCGCGGCTAGTTCCAGCATGCGACGCGCATCGGGGGGATCGAAGTCGGCATCGAGGGCGACCGCAAGCTGCTGAACCGAGCCGATGAACTGCGATGCCTCGATCTCGCTCAATGTCTGGCTGCGGTTGGCAAGCTGGACCGCGGCCAGCAGCTCGGAATAAAAGCCGAACCGATCCGGTGCGACCCACCGCTGGGCCCGGCCATCCCACGCGACCAGATGCACTGGCAACGACAGGCGCAGCCGCGCCAGGGGTGCGGCGGCATCGATCACCGCAACGCCGTCGACGGCGTGTGCGCAGCGCAGTTCGAGCACGCAATCAAGCAAGGGGTCCTCGACCCAGTCCGACGGCAGCGGCTGGTTCTCGACGGGCGGCGTTGGCTCTCCGGGCTCCGCATTCACGCCTGTATCGGGCAGCGGACCGAACGTCGGCTCGATGCGCGAGCCTGGCGCGGGCGGAACGAGCGGTTGCGTCGCCGGACCGGTCGGAGACAGCAGGGCGTCACCGACCGAACCACGCAGCGACTCCTGGAAGCGACGCAGCGCGCGCCGCTCCTGCCACTTGCTGTAGGCATAGACGCCGGCCAGCAGCACCAATGCGAGGACACCGAGCGCACCGTGCAGGTCGCTCATGTGGCCCCCGACTTCGAAGCTGGCTCTTTCACGCAGCCTCCGCGGTCAGCTTGACCGCGTTTTCGATGTCCACGGCGACGATGCGGGAGACGCCCTGCTCCTGCATCGTCACCCCGACCAGCTGCTCCGCCATTTCCATCGCGATCTTGTTGTGCGTGATGAACAGGAACTGGGTCTCCGCCGTCATCGATCGCACCAGATCACAGAAGCGATCGGTATTGGCGTCGTCCAGCGGGGCGTCGACCTCGTCGAGCAGGCAGAACGGCGCCGGATTCAGCTTGAACAGCGCAAACACCAGCGCGGTTGCCGCCAGTGCCTTTTCGCCGCCGGACAGCAGGTGAATCGTGCTGTTGCGCTTGCCTGGCGGCTGCGCCATCACCTGCACGCCGGCATCGAGGATCTCCTCGCCGGTCATCAGCAGGCGGGCTTCTCCACCGCCGAACAGCTTCGGGAACAGCACGCCGAACTGCTGGTTGACCGCGTCGAAGGTGCTCTGCAGCAGTTGGCGCGTTTCGCGGTCGATCTTGCGGATCGCATCTTCCAGGGTCGCGATCGCCGTCTTCAGGTCCGTGCTCTGCGCATCGAGGAAACCCTTGCGCTCGCGCGACGCATTCAGCTCTTCCAGCGCGGCCAGGTTCACAGCGCCGAGAGCTTCGATCTCCTGCGCCAGCCGTGCGATGTCCGTCTGCAGCGCCGTCGCCTTGACCGGTGCGGCGTCCAGCCGCGCCGCCAGCGCGGCTTCGTCGGCATGCGCGTCGGCCAGCTGCTGTGCGAACTGGTCCGCCGCCAGCCGCGCCGCCTGCTCCTTCAGCTGCAGCTCGGTGATCCGGTCGCGCTTCGGCTGCAGTTCGCGCTCGAGGGTCAACCGCTTCTCGTCGAAGGAACGCTGCTGCTGGGCGATGTCCTCCAGCCGGCTGCGCGCCTCGCGCAGCACCTGCTCCGCCGCCGCCCGCTGCGCGATCCAGGTGTCCAGGCCGCTCCGCAGCGCCGTGTCGTCGAGCTGCGCGAGCTGAGTCCGGGTCGTCTCGATGTCGCCGGCCAGGCGCTCGGCATCGGCCCGCGCGACTTCGATCGCATGCGCGACGTCCGCCGCGCGCTCGCGCGCCGCGCCGAGCTCGAACTCGTTGCGCTGCTGCTCGGCCTGCAGGCGTTGCTGCTCCGTGCGCGCGTCGCGCAGCGCGCGATCCGCGTCCTCGTAGCTCGATCGCGCCGATTCAAATGCCGCCTGCGTGGCGGCGAGCTGCTGGTCGAGTTCCTCGAAACGTCCATCCGCATCGCCGCGCTGGCTCCGCAGTTCGCCCTCGTGCGCCGCGACCTCCGCCAGTTCGACCTCGATCTGGCCGGACCGATGGCGGACCCGATCGATCAGCTCGCCGAGTCGCACCGACTCGATCTGGTTGGCGTGCAGCTGCGCGCGCAGGCGATCGCCGGCCTGCCGCTCGACTTGACGCTGTTCCTCCGCCTGCCTGAGCTGTGCGTCGGCGCGCGCCTGTGCGGCGATCGCCTGCTCGACCAGCAGCTTCTGCGCGCGCAGCTCCTTTTCCAGGTTCTCGATTTCCTGGCGCCGCGCAAGCAGTCCTGCCTTGCGATCGTCGGCCGCGTAGAAACGTATGCCGTAACGGGAGACAAGGTGTCCTGCCCGGACGACGAACTGTGCGCCCGGCGGCAACTGGTCGCGCGCAGCGAGCGCCTGCGCCAGATCGTCGGCGGCGAACACGTTGACCAGCCAGTCACCCAGCACCGCCGCCAGCGCGGCGTCGTGTCCGCGCACGCGCTCGCTCAGGCGTGGAAAGCCGGGCATGTGTGCCCCGTCGCGCGCCACCGCGGCCGTGGTCGAGTAGAAGGACACGCGCGCCGGCGGCGTGTTGCCCGCCAGTCCGGCCAGCGAGTCGAGACGGCCGACTTCCAGCCCCTCGAGCCGGTCGCGCAGCACGGCTTCGAACGCGACTTCCCATCCCGAATCGACATGGATCTTGCGGAACAGGCGCGGCAGCGTCTCGAGCCCCTGGGCACGCAGCCACGGATCCAGCTTCTCGTCGGCCTCGACATTCGCCTGCAGCTCGCGCAACGCGTGCAGGCGCGCTTCCAGCCGCGCCAGCGTGTCGCTCTCTTTCGAACGCGCATCGAGTTGCGCCTGGCGCTCCGCCTGCAGCCGGGCGTGGGCCGCTTCGGCTTCCTGCAGGCGCTGCAGGCTGGCGGCGAGATCGGACTCCAGCCGCTGCGCATCCGCCTTCAACGCGGCCAGGCGCGCATCATCCGGCGCGCCGAGCTGCGCCTGCTCCTCGGCGAGCCTCTCGCGCCGCTGCGCCAGGCCCGCCAGCTGGCGATCGAGCGATCGCTGCTGCGCACCCGTGCTCTCGATCGCCTGCTCGGCGATCGCGACCTCCGCCCGCGCCGCGCTCATCGCGTCGCGCGCCGCGCGATACGCCTCTTCCAGCTGCGGCAGACCGGTCGCATGCGACTCCGCCTGCGCGCGCGCGGCGCTCAATCGCAGCTCCCCCTCCTCGATCTGCCGCGCCAGGTCGGCGGCCCGCGCCGTCAGATCCTGATGCTCGGCGAGCCGGCGTCCCCGCGCAGCCGACAGCGTCTCGACCTGTGACGCCATGCGCGCGCGGCTGTCCGCGATCAGCCGCAGTTCCGACTCGAGCTTGCCGATCTCCGCGTTCACGTTCAGCAACGCGCCCTGCGCCTCGTGCACGGAGTCGGAGGCGGCGTAATGGGCGGTGCGCGCCTCCTCCAGCTGGCGCTCGGTGCTGCGCAGCTCCGCCACATGCGCCTCGAGCGCGGTGGTGCGCGAGGCGATGTCGCGCGCGACCTTCTCCTCCTCCAGCCGCGCATCGCGGCGCCGCAGGTACCACAGCAGCTGCTGATTGCCGTCGTGTTCGGATTTGAGCGCGTGATAGCGCTGCGCAACCTCGGCCTGCTGCTCCAGCTTCGCGATCTGCGTCTCCAGTTCGCGCAGGATGTCCTCGACCCGGGTCAGGTTGTCGCGCGTATCGGCGAGCCGGTTCTCGGTCTCGCGCCGCCGCTCCTTGTACTTCGACACCCCGGCCGCTTCTTCCAGGAACACGCGCAGCTCGTCGGGGCGCGCCTCGATGATGCGCGAAATCATCCCCTGGCCGATGATCGCGTAGGCGCGCGGTCCCAGGCCGGTGCCGAGAAACATGTCCTGCACGTCGCGCCGGCGCACGCTCTGGTTATTGATGTAGTAGCTGGACGTGCCGTCGCGCGTCAGCACCCGCTTGACGGAAATCTCGCTGAACCGGCCCCATTCGCCGCCGATCCGCCCCTCGTTGTTCTCGAACACGAGTTCGACGCTGGCACGGCCGCCCGGCTTGCGGTTCGCCGAGCCATTGAAGATCACGTCCTGCATTGACTCGCCGCGCAGCTCGGCGGCCTTGCTTTCGCCAAGCACCCAGCGCACCGCATCGATCACGTTGGACTTGCCGCAACCGTTGGGTCCGACCACGCCGACCAGGCTGCCGGGCACATCGATGTGGGTGGGATCGACAAACGACTTGAAGCCGGCGAGCTTGATCTGCCGTAGACGCACGATGAGAGTCCGGAACCTTGAGAAAAGTGCCCTCGCGAGCCGGGCGACGCGCTGTCGCCGCGCGAGGCTGCATCGAATGATTTCGTAGAATCATAGCAACTGACGAACGAGCAATCGGTCCGACATCGCATGGCCACGCGCCCCTCGAAGAAGCTGGAGACGTTCGCCAACCCGAGCCCGGCGCGCGATTACCTGGTGCACATCGAGGTGCCGGAATTCACCTGCCTTTGTCCGCTGACCGGGCAGCCGGATTTCGCCACGCTGATCCTGGACTACATTCCGGATCGCCGGAACGTCGAACTGAAGAGCCTGAAGCTGTACATCTGGTCCTACCGCGACGAGGGCGCATTCCACGAGGCGGTGACGAACCGGATCGTCGACGACCTCGCGCGCGCGCTCGCACCCCGCTTCCTTCGGCTCACCGCGAAGTGGTACGTGCGCGGCGGGATCTTCACCACGGTCGTCGCCGAGCACCGCAAACGCGGCTGGAAGCCCGCACCCCACGTCGAGCTCGGCCGCTTCGAAACCTCATCGAGCACGCGCGGATGAATCCCGATCTCAGGCGGCTGCAGCCGTACCCCTTCGAACGCCTGCGCCAGTTGATCGAAGGCGCAACTCCCCCGCCCGGCCTGCCGCTGATCGACATGTCGATCGGCGAACCCAAGCATCCGACACCGCGATTGATCTTCGATGCCTTGATCGCGGCGCTGCCGGGCATGGCGAACTACCCGACCACGCTCGGCACCGACGCGCTGCGGCAGGCGATCGCCGGCTGGCTGATGCGCCGCTACCAGCTGCCGCGCATCGATCCGGCCACGCAGGTGATTCCGGTGTGCGGCTCGCGCGAGGCGCTGTTCGCGATCGCGCAGGCGGTGATCGACCGCAGCCGGGATGCACTGGTGATCTCGCCCAATCCCTTCTATCAGATCTACGAAGGTGCGGCGCTGCTGGCCGGCGCCCATCCGCTGTTCCTGCCGGCGACGCCCGCGACCGGATTCCGGATGGAGTTCGAGCGGGTCGCGCTCGATCAGTGGCGCCACGTGCAACTGGTCTACGTCTGCTCGCCAGGCAATCCGCACGGGCGCGTGATGACGCAGGACGAATGGCGCGCGTTGTTCGAGCTTTCCGATCGCCACGGCTTCGTGATCGCCTCTGACGAGTGCTATTCGGAGATCTACTTCGAAGAGGGCAAGGCGCCGCTCGGCGCGCTGCAGGCGGCGCATGCGCTGGGGCGCGACCGCTTCGAGCGGCTGCTGGTATTCGGCAGCCTGTCGAAGCGCTCCAACGCGCCCGGCCTGCGCTCCGGCTACGTGGCGGGCGATGCGGCATTGCTGAAGCAGTTCCTGCAGTACCGGACCTACCACGGCAATGCGATGAGCCCCCCGGTCCAGGCCGCCAGCGCCGCGGCGTGGAACGACGAGCAGCACGTGGTCGAAAACCGGCGCATCTATGCGGCCAAGTTCGCGCAGGCCACCCCGATCGTGCAGCGCGCGCTGAAGGTCGAACCGCCCGAGGCGGCGTTCTACCTGTGGGCCGCCGTTCCCGACGATTTCGCACACGACGACGAGGCGTATGCACGACGCCTGTACGCGGAGTGCCACGTCAAAGTACTGCCCGGCAGCTACCTGAGCCGGGTGCGCGACGGCGCGAGCCCGGGCCGGGGTTTCGTCCGGCTGGCCCTGGTCGCCCCGGAGACGGACGTTCTCGAGGCGGCGCACCGAATTGCCAATCTGAAGCCCTGACCGAGGATCACCATGTCAATGCAAGCGATCATCGAAGAAGCGTGGGAGAACCGCGCCGGCCTGAGCCCTGCCGCCGCGCC
>JBAIYN010000079.1:0-4655 GCA_037915775.1 Burkholderiales bacterium
CTGATCGGCGCCGGTGAAGGACCGCACGTCGTCCAATGCGAGCTTGATCTGCTCGTCGATAGTGTCATACGCGCCTCCGGCGAGGCGGGCCGAGGCCTCGGTGACTAGCCGCTCAAAACGCAGTGCATCCGAGCGTTCAACCTCGAGGGCCTTGCGATTCATGGCGCCAGCCAGGCTTCCGGCGAGCAGCTTCAAGTGTCGGATCTGCAACGCGCGCCAACGGAGGTCATGTCGCGTCGACGCGAAAGCCAGGAGGTAGCGGACCTCGCGCGTCATCGCTATCGGAATCACGAGAAGGGAACGGGTCCTCCAGATCGGGTAGTTCTTCTTGTCTGTCGCTGCGGTCACCGGCAGTCCGTCAACGGACCCGACGTGCAGCACCTTGCCGTGATCGACCGCCTGAGAAAAGGACCAAGGAAACAATTCGCGTGCATTCAGCGATCCAGGCAGCTTTCGCAAGCCAGTTCGGCTGCACGCGAGGAGTTGCTCGATCAAACCCGACTGCGGGTCCACTCGGAACAGTACGCAGCGGTCGAGGTCGAAGAGCGTCCGGATGCGCCGCAGCGCCGCGAGTGCCTCGCGCTCTATCGCTTCTGGAGCGCTGAGCGAAAACCGCGAAAAAAGGTCAGCGACGAGATCGAGCAGCGCGTGAGCGCTGAGAGGGTGTGCGCTTGCGCGCGCTCGCTTCGGCGCCCCTGCCGTGCGATGTCGCGATGGAGTTCGCTTCGTCTTGCCTGGCTTGTCGGATCGCATGATCGAATGCCGGGCCGTGCATCTGACTGCACCGTAACCCCTGGCCAATCAGGCCAGTGCAGCAGGCAACCCGACCGGAGGATAAAGCGAATCCGCGCAGCGGTTTTGCGCGGGGACACGCGCCGCTCAGACGGAATACGACCAAGGTCCAATTGAGCCGCCCCGGGGATCGATCGAAGATTCAATTGTTCTGGCTTGACCGCACGATGTGCCCTCGCGACCGCGCCGTTCGAACGCCTTCGCGCGACCACAAATGTCTCGGCGATCCAGTTGGCAACCATGACAGTCTCCGCGCAATCCGCGCGCCATGAAACGCGCTGGCCGGTCTTGCTCACGATCGCAGTCGTGACCGGTCTGCTGGTCGTGCTGCCCGAGCGTGTGCGGGCGTTTCCGCTCTGGGTGACGTTCGCGATCGGCGCGGTGGTGATTGCGCCAATGGTCATGGTGGCTCTGAGCCGCGGCGCGTCGGTGCGCTGGCTGCATATCGAACATGGGGTCGTGCTGGTTTTCTTCGTGTTGATGGTGGCCGGTTTGCTGGTCAACATGTGGTCACTGCTGCTCGCCATGCTGCAGGGAGCCGGCGGCGCGCTCGGCCTGCGGCTGCTCACCTCGAGCATTGCCGTGTGGGTCACCAACGTGCTGATGTTCTCCCTGCTCTTCTGGCAAATCGATCGCGGTGGGCCCGGCGGGCGCGACGACGGCACGGGACCACGGCCGGACTGGTTGTTCCCGCAGGATGGCGCCCCGACCGAGCTCGTCACGCCCGGCTGGCGACCCACCTTCGTCGACTACCTGTCCCTCGGCTTTTCGACCGCCACTGCGTTCAGCGCCACCGAGGTGGCGCCACTGACCCCGCGGGCGAAGCTGTTGATGATGCTCGAAAGCTCGATCTCGCTGACGACGATTGTTATCGTCGGTGCGCGCGCCATCAACATCCTCGGCAGTTGACCGTTCGGGACCGCGCGTGCCGATGCACCACGATGGAATGCGGAGAAGCTCGGCCAAGGACATCGAACTCGCCGATGTGCGCTCGGGCGCGACGCCTTCGCGCAACAACGAGGTCAACCTCGATCCGGGCGGAGTTGCCCTCCGGAAGGACTGGAGCTCGGACATGGCGAAGATCGTCCATGACGAATTCGTCCGCAGACTGCAGCGGAGCAACAGGCATCAGATCGTCACCGAGGCGCGCGACACCTTCGCGGCTGGGCACGAATCCTGCGCAATGCTCCGCACTGACGTGGATGAGGCACATGGAAGCGGCAGAAAGTAAGGGGTTGGTGCGATGACCGGGCTAACGATTGCGGGAAGCGAACGCATGCGGTCGATCATCCCTCCTGAAGTGCACATGACTTCAACTGGTCCGGGAAGTGCAACAAGCGGTCGCAATCGCTGCGCTGGCTTCTTGACCGCGGTAGCCGCCGCGCTGGTCGTAACTCTCGCGGGCTGCGGATCCCTTGGCCCCGCGTCAGTGCAGCGGGACAGGACCGACTACGCCGGGGTTCTCGCCGCGACCTGGAAGGAACAAACGCTGCTCAACATTGTGAAGCTGCGCTACGCCGATGTTCCGGTATACCTCGACGTGTCCTCGATCATCAGCTCCAGTTCACTCGAAAGCCAGGTCAATCTCGGCGCAGGTTGGGCCAACGGCGGAGCGGATACCCAGTCGCTAGGAGCGTACGGCCGCTACACCGATCGTCCGACCATCTCGTACACGCCGCTATCCGGAGACAAGTTCTCCCGCGCGCTGTTGCGACCAATCTCCCCGGCGGTCGTCTTCACGCTCGCCCAGGCCGGATATCCGGTCGACCGTGTGATGAAATTGACGACGCGAGCTATCAACGGAATCTTCAACCAGTCGGCATCGGCCGGACGTGCGCGCCCCGCTGATCCCGACTTCTACCGCTTGCTCGACACGCTAAGACGCGTGCAGGCGTCGGAAGCGATCGAGACCCGCATCGAGCGAAGTGGCGGCGACGAGACCGCCGTCGTGATACTGCGTCAGGATCTTCCGGACGATCTGGAACGGGATGCCCGCACGGTGGCTAGCATCCTGGGCCTGCCTCCGGGCGTCCGACAGGTGACTCTGACCTTCGGCGCAATCCGCCGGCGGAACAACGAGATCGCATTGCTGACCCGCTCGATGACAGAAATCTTTCTCGAGATCGCCGCCACACTCGATGCACCGCCCGAACACGTGCAGAACGGAAGCGCCAATGGTCCTCCCCCCGCTCCGTTACATCCGAGTCCGTGGGACGAACCGCTGGTGCGCATCCGGTCGGGTAAAGACAAACCTGTCGACGCTTACGCGGCGGTTCGGTATCGCGACTACTGGTTCTGGATCGACAACACCGATCTGAGGTCCAAGTCGGCGTTTACATTCCTGTTAGTGCTGCTTTCGCTCGCCGAGACCGGCACGACTCCGCAGGCGCCGGTGATCACGGTGCCAGCGAACTGACGTCAAACGCATCAACATCAAGACGCGTTCTCCAGGCTCCCAGACTCTGCGCAATGACTGGGGCCCTTGCCTAACTTGGGTGGGTACGAGGCTGCCGGCCGCCGAACCCTTGCAGATCTGCATGCAAGGCCAACGCGCGCTCCTCCGGGTCGCCGAACGTCCGCTCTATCGTCCGGTGCAGAAGCGAAATCAGTTTCCTGAGCGCATCGGTGCGTTCATGGGGCACTGTTTGCAGCAGATGCTCGAACATCGCCTGCAGTCGCCGCGTCACCTGCGGGCTGCCCGCCCCGTAAGCCAGTATCTCGAAGACGGCGAGCGTGAGAAAGTCCTCCCAGTCTGGCGTGCGATACATCAGCCGCACTCTGCCGGCAGCATCGCGCAGTACGCCCGTATCGAGCTGTCTGCCAGCAAGGAAGTACAGGAGGTAATGCAACTGATCGATCGCCAAGACCGCCGTAGTTGGATCATTGATTCCGGGAGAGAGGGCCTTGTTGGCCACGTCGACGATGATTCGCAAACCGAATGCCGGATCCTGCTCCAGCGTCCGCTCGGTACCAAGCGCAATGCAGTCGTTCAGCTCGGCTTCCCCAAGCGTCTCCGCACCGGCGCCATAGAGAACGAACAAGTCTTCGCCGGCGGCCAGAAAGTCTCCAACCTGCGGCACGACTTCGATCGTGCAGTTAGTCTGCGTCGCCAAACGCATCAATGTGACAACGTCGAATGCGAGCAAAGCGCCGGAGCTGCCACGGTGCCTGACGACCCTTCCGGCTTGTTCCCGATCGGGTCGGGGATCCGTGTGCGACTGCGCGCCCGCCGACAGAGCATGGGGATAGACAGATTCCATCACCGCTCGTGTATCGAGCGCAATCTGCGTGAGGAAGGAGACCGGGCGCATGCCCTCCAACACTCGCTGCACCAGGTATAGGAACAAGCCGACGCCCACCAGGCTCAGCAGCGTGGCGAGCGCAATCGGGAGCTGCGGAACGCGGTCCTCGACCCGACCCAGCGCTGCCAGCGAGTAAGTCCAGGCGAAAAGCAAAGCACCTACCGTCCACTTGGTAAGCGGATGTTCAAAGACGCGGGCGATGACTCGCGGCGTAAATTGACTGCTTGCCATCTGCACGACGAGCAGCAGCGTGCTGAAGGCGAAAACGAGAAAGGTCAATAGCGATGAGGAAAGCGCGCTGACAACGGCCCGCGCGCCGTCGGGCGTGAAACCGAGCAAGATCCAGCGTGTCTGGTCGTCGATCCAGCGCACAACCGGCGCCAGAAGGAGCGCTGCCAGCATGCTGGCCACTGGGATCAGCCACAACGACTCCAAGAGGAAGCGCCTGCGCCGCGCACGTCCATGCCAGCTCATGACTGCGCGCGCTGCTCCACGCTAGAACCGCTCGCCGATCTGGATGAACACCGCACGATCATCGGTGCTGATCGCGAAGTCCAACCC
>JBAIYN010000290.1:0-5481 GCA_037915775.1 Burkholderiales bacterium
GACGAAGGGCCTGTTCGGCATGGCGATCTGCAACGACCGCCGCTGGCCGGAGACCTATCGCGTGATGGGGTTGCAGGGCGTGGAGATGATCCTGCTCGGCTACAACACGCCGGTGCACAACCCGCCCGCGCCCGAGCACGACGCGCTGTCGCACTTCCACAATGAGCTGGTGATGCAGTCGGGTGCGTACCAGAACGGCACCTGGGTGGTCGGCGTCGCGAAGGCCGGCAACGAGGAAGGCGTGGAGCAGATCGGCAACTCGATCATCGCGGCACCGAGCGGCGAGATCATCGCCGCCTGCACCACGACCGCCGACGAACTGGCACTCGCGCGTTGCGATCTCGACCTGTGCAACTCGTACAAGTCGACGACCTTCAACTTCGCGCGCCACCGCGAGCCGGAGCAGTACGGGCTGATCGTCGAGCGCAAAGGCGCGGTGCCGCCGGCGTAGCCGGTCGAGGGGCAACCGGGCGGCGGTCGCGCTGCCGCCGCAGGCGCGTACGTCGGTTCCTCACCGGGGCAAACCCCAAGGGAACACGCTGTCCGGCTGCACGTCCGTTCGGACGAGCTTGCCCGCCGCGTCTCATCCGGATTCATGACGGGCCGCCGTCCGGTACCGCTTGGTGCGCCGATCATCGAAACGCGCCTTAAATCAACGCGAAATCGTCTCGAAGATGGCTGCATGGGGGCAAGGCGCATACAAGAAACTGCTGCGCGCCTTTGCGGTAGTCCGCTGAGCCGGCGAAGCATCGCGCGCAGCACGTGGAGTTGGCGAGCAACTGAGCTCGCCGGCCGGCGCGCGCGCGGCTTCACGCTGATCGAGATCATGATCGTCGTCGTGATCATCGCCGTCGTTGCCGCTGTTGCGCTGCCGTCGTACAACGATCACATCACGCGCAGCAGGATCACCGAGGCCACCGGAAATCTCGCCGACCTGCGCACGCAGGCCGAGCAGTTCTACAACGATAACCGGACCTATTCCGGTTTCGGCTGCCCGACACCCGCAGGCGCGCAGTACTTCTCGTACTCGTGCAGCGCCGGCGCGACCACTTACACGATCACCGCATCCGGGGTCGCTGCCCAGGGAATGGGTGGCTTTGCCTACACGATCACCCAGAGCAACAGCCGTACGACGACGGCCCTGCCCTCGGGTTGGAGCGGCGTGGGCTCGAGTTGCTGGGTAACCAGGAAGGCAGGAACATGCTGACGAAACACTCAAGAACGCGTCAGGCGGGGCTGACGCTGGTTGAATTCATGACCTCGATCGGCATCGTCGCGGTCCTCGCGGGCGTGGCGGTGCCCAATTTCGCGTCATGGCAGGCGAACGCACGCGTCCGCTCCTCGGCCGACATCATTCACGCCGGTCTGCGACTGGCCCGGTCCGAGGCGGTCGTCCGCAACAGCAACGTGATCTTCACGCTGCAGCCGAATGGCAGCTGGAACGTGGGATGCGAATCCGTCACGTCGAACTGCCCGGCCACGATTCACACCCGTCCCGGCACCGAAATCCGGGGCGACCTCTCGTTGGCCGTGACCCAGCTGAATGCCGATTCATCGTCCGGCACGAGTTCCGTTTCCTTCAACTCCCGCGGCGCCCCGGACGCCGCCCCGACGAGCCTCAGAAGAGTCGAGGTCACCGCCGCGGCCATCGTGCCCTCTGCACCGGCGCGTCGGCTGCGCATAACGCTGTCGTCCTTCGGCCAGACTCGCCTGTGCGATCCCGATGCGACCGGCGGGAGTCCGACGTCATGCTGAAGGCGGACCTGTCCAGACGGCGCCTACCGCTGCGGCGCGAACTCTCCGGTTCCAGCCTGCTCGAGGCGCTGATCGCGGTCGTCATCTTTTCGATCAGCCTGCTCGGCCTGTTGGGCTTGCAGGCCAAGGCGCTCGCCAACAGCCGAGGCGCGCAATACCGTGCCGAGGCCGAAGTCCTGGCGAACGAGGTCGTCGGCATCATGTGGTCAGATCGCGCGAATCTCACCCAGTATGCGCATCAGGGCACCGACGGTTCCGGTGCCTGCGCGCCGACCGGTAACGCGACCAGCAACGCGAATGCGCTGGCCTGGCTGAACCAGTTCACCACTGCCGGCCAGGCGCGCTATCTGCCCGGCGCGACGAGTGCCGCGCAGCAGGTCAAGGTCGGCGCCGATCGCACGGTGCGCGTCACGCTGTGCTGGCGTGCTCCCGAGGACACCGGCTGGCGCACCTACACGCTCGTGGCAAAGATCCCATCGTGAAGACCGCGTGCCCTGCTCCCGCCGTTGCACCGCGCGAGCGGGGGATGACATTGATCGAGGTGTTGGTCTCGCTGTTCATCGGCATGCTGACGGTGATGGCTGTGGTCAATCTGATGTCGACGGTCAGCGCACGCCAGCGTGCGGAGCGGGCGGTCGACGACGCGCAGATGAACGCGCTGCTCGGTCTCGATTCCATGACGCAGGACCTGCGCATGGCCGGCCTCGGACTTTCGATCAAGGAACTGCAGAACTGCACGTCGCTGTTCACCTACTTCGGCCCGTCGACCGGCTCGACGCCGGCGTCGATCGCCGACTTTTCCACCGCGGCGCTGACGATCACCGACGGCGGCAGCGGCCCGGACGTCATCATCGCGCGCTTCGCCGAAGGCGTACGCGGCATTCGCGCGGCCAACCTCGCGGCCGACATGGCCTCGCCGACCGCCAATCTGGTCGTCGATTCGCCCTTCGGCTTCCGCACCAACGATCTGGTGATGGTCGCCAACTCGTCCGGACAATGCGCGCTGCGGCAGATCAATGGCGCGATTCCCACGTCGGCGCCGTACACCCTGGCGGCTGCCTCGAGCGGCACGGCCACCTACAACCCGCCTGCGGGCGTCGCGGGCGGAACGCCGACGTGGCCGACGTTCCTCGGCGCCACGGTCGGTGCACGCGTGTACGACCTCGGCAGCCTCACTCAACGTCGGTATGCGGTGGTTGCAAGCGGCCTGGTGACGCGCAACCTGAACTCGGCCGCGGACACGCCGATCGCCGCGGACATCGTCGACCTGCAGGCGCAGTACGGGGTTTCGGCGAGTGCCGGAAGCGGCACGATCACGCAGTGGGTCAATGCGACGGGCTCGTGGGCCACGCCCAGCCTGTCGGATCGGAAGCGCATCCGGGCGGTGCGGGTGGCGCTGGTGGCGCGCGGCACGGAGCGCGCCGTCGGCGATGTCAGCCCGGCGTCGATCGAGTTATGGCCGGTGGCCACGAGCGGCCAGACGAGCGACGCGCAGACCTTTACGGTTCCCGACCGCAGGCTGCGCTACCGCGTTCTGCGCAGCGTGATACCGATGAAGAACCTGCTGTGGTCCGACATTTCCTGAGGGGCACGCGATGGAAGCTCGTCTGCAGGCCGGAAGCCGCGCGCGCAAGCCCGCCGAGACGCTGCGTGCGGAGCGCGGCGCGAGCCTGATCTTCTCCCTGGCTGCACTGGCCGGCCTTTCGGTGGCGGCGGCAGCGATGCTGCGGACCACCGACACCGCGGCGATGATCGCCGGCAACATCGGATTCCACGAATCCGCGGTGCAGTCGTCGGACCTCGCGCTGGAAGCCGCGGTGACCTTCCTGTCCACGTTTGCCAAGACGGCCGCCAGCAACAGCGATGCGACCGGCAGCAACTATTACGCGAGCCTGGATGGCTCTGCCCCGAGTGCGATGGAGCCGCCGACCAGCCGGCTGTCGACCTCGACGGCGAACCCGATCGTCGATTCGGCGACCGGCAATACGATCCGGTACGTGATCGAGCGCATGTGCGCGTCGACGGGGGCGGCCAGCGCGGTCGGCTGCCTGCTGGAGGATTCCGCCAGCCCGACCTTTCGCGTCACGACGCTGGTCATCGGCCCGCGCAACACGTCGGCCACGGTGCAGCACTACGTGACCGCCGGCGGGTTCTCGCCCAACTGCGCGATCATGACCAACGACAGTTTCAACGCCAACGGCACGATTTCGATCACGGGTGCCGGCAACTGCGTGTATTCGAACACGGACGCCAACTGGACCAACGGCTCGGGATCGGCGGTCGGCGATGTCTATGCGGCTGGGAGCGTTTCCGGCAACGTGGCAGGGGCAGGAGGCACCGCCCATTCCTTTGCAGCGGCGATCACGATCCCGGTGATCGATCCGAGCAGCTACCGCCAGTACGCCGACTACATCTTCAAGGCCGACGGCAAGATCTACAACCGCGCGGGTACGCTGGTGACCGACACGGTGGTCAGCGGCGCCTGGTGGGGCTGGGATCTGTCGAGCACGTCGCCGGTGCGCTGGCGCAAGAGCAACACGACGCCGTCTCCCGAGGGCCTGTATTTCTTCGAAGGCAATGTCACCAGCAACGCCAACGTCGGCACCACTGGGGCGCCGTTCCGCGTATCGATGTTCGCGACCGGCTCGATCGACCTGTCCGGCGGCAGCGCGGTCTACGAAGACTACAAGGGCACCGATCCGACCGTGCCACAGGGCGTCAAGGACGTCTTCCTGATGGCGGGCGGCGACATCAATTTCCGCGGCGGATTTACCGCCGCGGCGGTGCCCGGCTCGATCCTCGCCAACGAGGAAATCGACATGCGCGGCTCGAGCGGCTTCGTCGGTAACCTGGTGGCGCGCAACAGCAACGCGACCGATCCGGCGGGCATCGATAACGTCGCCAACTCGAACAACTTCTCGGGCACGACGACGATCGTGTACGACCCGCTGTCGATCACGCCGCTGTGGAGTACGGCGCCGATCCGGCGCCAGTGGCGCACGGTGATGCGCTAGCCCGACGTCACCTGTACCGCGCAATCGTCAGCCCGTCGAGGCTGATTTCCGGTTTTCTTCCGCTGATCAGATCCGCGAGCACGCGGCCGGTGCCGGCGGCCATGGTCCAGCCGAGCGTGCCGTGGCCGGTGGCGATATAGAGATTGCGGTACTTCGTGGGGCCGATCACCGGCGTGCCGTCCGGCGTCATCGGCCGTAGGCCGCACCAGAACTCGGCGCGCTGCACGTCGCCGCCGCGCGGGAACAGATCGGTCACCACGTGTTCGAGCGTCGCGCGGCGCGCCTCGCGCAGTCTGAGGCTGTAGCCCGCCAGCTCCGCGGTGCCGCCGACGCGGATGCGGTCGCCGAGCCGGGTGACGGCGACCTTGTGCGTCTCGTCCATGATCGTCGACTCGGGCGCGTGCCGCTCATCGATGATCGGCACCGTGATCGAGTAGCCCTTGACCGGGTACACGGGCAGGTCGATGCCGACCTTCTTCAGCAGCAGAGGCGAATAGCTGCCGAGAGCGCACACGTAGGCGTCGGCAGTCACGACCGCGGGGTCGGTGCGGACGCCGCTGACGAGGTCGCCCGCGACGGCGAGCGACTCGATGCGCGCGCCGAACCGGAACTGCACGCCGCGCTTGGCTGCCATCTCCGCCAGCCGCTGCGTGAACTTGAAGCAGTCGCCGGTTTCGTCGTTCGGCAGCCGCAGCGCACCGACGAATTTCTC
>JBAIYN010000313.1:0-3528 GCA_037915775.1 Burkholderiales bacterium
GATCGACGCCTATCTGGTCGGCAACTGGCGCGCGCCGTTCGGCATCGCGCTCGTGCTCGACCGGCTGACCGCGCTGATGCTGACGCTCGCCGCCGTCGTCGCGCTGGCGAGCGTGCTGTACGCCCGCGGCGGCGATGACGCGCGCGGCGCGCACTTCCACGCGCTGCTGCAATTCCAGCTGATGGGGCTCAACGGCGCGTTCCTGACCGCCGACCTGTTCAACCTGTTCGTCTTCTTCGAGGTGCTGCTGATCGCCTCGTACGGCCTGCTGCTGCACGGCGCCGGAGCGGAGCGGTTGAAGGCGGCGATCCACTACGTCACCTTCAATCTGACCGGCTCGGCGTTGTTCCTGATCGCAGTGGCATCGCTGTACGGGCTGACCGGCACGCTGAACATGGCCGACCTTGCCCAGCGGGTGCCGCTGCTGGGCGCGGAGAGCGCACAACTCGTGCGTGCGGCGGCGCTGCTGCTGCTGGTGGTGTTCTGCGTGAAGGCGGCGCTGCTGCCGCTGTATTTCTGGCTGCCGGATACGTACGTGGCCGCGACCGCGCCGGTGGCGGCGCTGTTCGCGATCATGACCAAGGTGGGCGTCTATGCGATCACGCGCATGTACACGCTCGTGTTCGGAGATGCGGGCGGCATCGCCGCGAACGTCGCGCAGCCCTGGCTGCCCGCGCTCGCGCTGGCGACCGCCCTGCTCGGCGCGCTCGGCGCGCTGGCCGCGACGCGCCTGCGGGTACTGGTGGCTTACCTCGTGATCGCGTCGGCCGGCACGCTGCTGCTTGGCGTCGGGCTGGGCCGCGCGACGACCGTGGGCGCGGCGCTGTTCTATCTGGTCAACAGCACGCTCGTCGCGGCGGTGCTGTTCCTGCTGATCGACCGCATCGGCGCGATGCGCGGAGACGGCAGCGACCGACTGGTCGCGGCGCACTTCGTCGCGGAGCGCCCGCTGCTCGGCGCTGCATTCCTGTTCGGCGCGGTTGCCGTGGCGGGCCTGCCGCCGCTGGGCGGATTTCTCGGCAAGGCGATGCTGCTGGATGCCGCGTGGCCGACGCCGTACGGGCGCTGGGTGTGGGCGATCGTGCTGCTGTCGAGCTTCGGCGTGATCGTCGCGCTGGCGCGCGCCGGCAGCCTGGTGTTCTGGCGACCCGCGCTGACGGAGGCGAGTGCCGTGGCGCCGGTCGCGCCGACTGCTCGCGTTCAAGCGGCGGCGATCGGGCTGCTGCTCGCGTCGCTTGCCGCGGTCGCGGTGCTGGCGCAGCCGATCGCGTCCTATACCGCTGCGACCGCGCGCCAACTGTTCGAGCGCCGCGCCTATATCGACGCCGTGCTGCAGGCCGAACCGGTCCCGCCGATGCTTCCGATCCGTGACATCGTCGGAGGCAAGCCATGAAATCCTGGCTGCCGGCGCCGCTGCTGTCGGCCACGCTGTTCGCGGTGTGGCTGCTGCTGGCCAATTCGCTCGATCCGGCGCACATCGTGCTGGCCGTCCTGCTTGCGCTGATCGTGCCGCATTTCGCCGAGCGGCTGCGACCGGACCGGCCACGCCTGAGACGGCCGCTCGCCATCGCGCGCCTCGGGCTCATCGTGCTGTGGGACATCGTGCTGTCGAACATCGAGGTGGCACGCCGCATCCTCGGCCCTCAGGCTGCGCTGCGGCCGGGCTTCGTCTGGGTGCCGCTCGATCTGCGCGACGTGCATGGCATCCTTGCGCTGGCCGGCATCATCACGATGACGCCCGGCACGCTGACCGCCGACCTGACCGACGACCGCCGCTTCCTGCTCGTGCATGCGCTCCACGTCGACGACGAAGCGGCGCTGATCGCGCAGATCAAGTCGCGCTACGAACAACCCCTGCGGGAGATCTTCGAGTGACTACGGCCGTGCTTCCGTTCGCCATCGGCGCGTTTGTCGTCGCCCTGATCCTCGCCGCCGCGCGGCTGCTGCGCGGTCCGGGCCTGCCCGACCGCATCCTGGCCCTCGATACGCTGTACGTGAACGCGCTCGCGCTGCTGGTGCTGCTGGGCCTGCAGTTCGGCACCACGCTGTACTTCGAGGCGGCCCTCGTGATCGCGGCGCTGGGTTTCGTCGGCACGGTGGCGTTGTCGCGGTTCGCATTGACGGGGGACATCCTGCGATGAGCTTCGCGCTGCCGGTCTGGATCGATGCGCTGGTGGCGCTGCTGCTGGTCCTCGGGTCCGCGTTCGCGCTGATCGGTGCGATCGGCCTGGTGCGGCTGGGCGACTTCTACCGGCGTCTGCACGGACCGACGAAGGCAATCACACTTGGCGTCGGTTGCGTGCTGATCGCCTCGATGGCGGCGTTCGGCTTCGGCACCGGCCATGCCAGCCTGCACGAACTGCTGATCACGCTGTTCGTGTTCCTGACGGCGCCGATTTCGGCGCATCTGCTGGTCAAGGCCGCGCTGCGGCTCGACACGCAGGCGCGCATCCCGCCGCCGCCGCAGTAACTGCCGCTGCTCAGCGGGACTTCTGCTTGCCGGTCCTTGTCTTGACCGGCGGCTTCACGTCCTTGGCGGGCGCGTCGGGTTTGTAGTCGCCGATGATGCCCTTGGCGGGACAGATGCCGACGATCGGACACTTGCTGCAGCCGACGGCGATAGCGACGGGACAGAGGGTCATCGATGCCTCCTGGATGCGCGCGGGGCGCAGCACGTGCCCGCATTGTGCGCGCGTTTGCGCTGGCCTGCCGAAGCGGCGATCGGGTCAACCCGGCTGCTTCACGAGGGACGCGGGAATTGCGCGGATGCAAGCGCGAGCCAGGTTGCGCGAGAGGGGCGCAGTCCGATGCCCAATGGCATCGGTGAGCACTTGAGCGCAAGATGGCCGCGCAGGCGCCGAGCAAGCCCGTGTAGCCCCGGCGAGCGAGGCGGGATTTCAGCCGGTACGCTGCCAGCGACTGTCGAAGCTGAAGAAGGACCGCATACGGGGCGACCTCGTGAAACATCCGGGTTAAGTAAGATGCCAGCCCGGCCAATCGATAGCGGAGACAATCAATGAAGGCGGTCGAAGAACTCGAACGCGAGATTCGGCGCCGGGAAGCCGAGCTTGCGATCCTGAAGCGCGCGCTGGCGACGCTGAAGGGGATGAAAGCGGGCGACGCGGTGGTTGCGCGTCGCGGCCGCCGGCGCCCGCTGACCGACGCCGAGAAACACAAGCTAAGCGCTGCGCTGAAGAAGGCATGGCA
This sequence comes from Burkholderiales bacterium, assembly GCA_037915775.1. Classification (GTDB taxonomy): domain Bacteria; phylum Pseudomonadota; class Gammaproteobacteria; order Burkholderiales; family Burkholderiaceae_F; genus JAKOQB01. Next base: position 3,208 of record JBAIYN010000313.1, read on the forward strand.
AAAGCGCCGGGCGGCACAGAAAGCGAACGAGCCCGGCGCGAAGAAGGCCGCAGCTTCGTAGAGGTCTTGTCGCTCACGCCGTTGCGTGACCAGCGGCCCTGCACGCGGTACGGTTGCCGGCGGGAGACGAGCGCGCAGCGGCGTAGGCTCCGCTTTCACTTCGATGCAAGGCCGCAGTGAAATATCGAATCGCCGCAATGGAACGAAGGGAGACACGCCGTGAAACGAATTGGCCAGACCTTGCTGATCCTCGCGCTTCTGCCGAGCGCGCACGCGGCGTTGCCGGGCGATAGCGCCGCCGGCAAACGCCTGCACGACGCC
>JBAIYN010000529.1:0-10559 GCA_037915775.1 Burkholderiales bacterium
GTGCTCGCGGACCCGAACGAGCGCATCGAGATCCCGGGCATCGGCGACCGTGCGCCCCGGCTGCTGTCGCGCCAGGCGCTGGCCGCGGTGATCGAGCCGCGGGTCGAGGAACTGTTCACCCTCACGCAGCAGGTGATCCGCGATTCCGGCTACGAGGAACTGCTGTCGTCGGGAATCGTGCTGACCGGCGGCACCAGTTTGCTGCCGGGCGTGGGCGAACTGGCGGAAGACGTGTTCCTGAAGCCGGCGCGGATCGGCTGGCCCACTTACGACGGATCGCTGTCGGACGTGATCCGCAATCCGCGCTTTGCGACGGTGATGGGTCTGCTGACCGAGGCACATCTGCAGCGCATTCGCGGTCGCAAGGTTGCCGCGCAGACCGGATCGTTCGGGCAGACGCTGAAGCGGATGAAGGAATGGATCGTCGGCAATTTCTGAAAAGCGCGACTCGTGCACGCGCGCCTGCGGCGCGCACGTGCACTCGTCGCGGGAAAGTCAGCGCGGCCGCCTTCGGGCGGCCGGGCGGCGGTCGCGGGACAAGAGCAACGAGACGGATCGATTGCCTCGTCGTTCAACGTCCCGGACTTCGTGGAGAAGCGTGCAGTGTCAAAGACGACAACGAAGAAGAAGTCGCGTCGCCATTGACATTGCGCGTTTCGATATCGGTGCGGTGAGCAACTTTGGAGGGAAGCATGGCTTTTGAGATTCTCGAGACGGAAACACGGGGCACGGTGATCAAGGTGGTCGGCGTCGGCGGTGCCGGAGGCAATGCCATCGAGCACATGATTCGCCGCGGTGTGCAGGGCGTGGAATTCATCTGCGCCAACACCGATCACCAGGCGCTGGCGCGTTCATCGGCAAGGAACATCATCCAGCTCGGCACCACCGGGCTGGGCGCCGGCAGCAAGCCGGAAGCGGGGCGCCAGGCCGCGATCGACGGGCGCGAACGCATTGCCGATGCACTGCGCGGCGCGCACATGGTGTTCATCACGGCCGGCATGGGCGGCGGCACGGGCACCGGTGCCGCGCCGGTGGTGGCCGAGATCGCGAAGGAACTCGGCATCCTGACCGTAGCGGTCGTTTCCAAGCCGTTCGAGTTCGAGGGGCCGCGCCGCATGAAGGTCGCCGAGCAGGGGCTGACCGAACTGGAAGACCGCGTGCATTCGCTGATCGTGATCCTCAACAACAAGCTCGAGGAAGTACTCGGCGAAGACGCGAGCTTCGAGGAATGCTTCCGCTCCGCCGATGACGTTCTGCACAACGCCTGCGCCGGAATCGCCGAGATCATCAACATCCCGGGGCTGGTCAACGTCGACTTCGAAGACGTGAAGACCGTGATGAGCGAGCACGGCAAGGCCATGATGGGGACCGCGATGGCGGAGGGCCTGGATCGCGCGCGGCTCGCCGCGGAGCAGGCCGTGGCCAGCCCGCTGCTCGAGGGCGTCGATCTGTCAGGCGCGCGCGGCGTGCTGGTCAACATCACGGCCAGCAACTCGCTGAAGATGAAGGAGACGCGCGAAGTGATGAACACGATCCGCGCCTTCGCGGCCGAGGATGCGACGGTGATCTTCGGCACCGTGTGCGACGAGGCGATGGGGGACAACCTGCGCGTCACCGTGGTCGCAACGGGACTGGGCCGCACGGCCGCGACGAAGAAGCAGACTCCGTTCACGGTCGTGAAGACCGGCACCGACAACGCCCCGGTCGTGATTCCCGCCGTTGCCCAGGCCAACGGCAGCGCGTCGAGCGGCGACTACAGCCACTTCGACACGCCGGCCGTGTGGCGCTCGCGCGAAAGCGCGCAGGCGCGGGTGTCGGCGATGGAAGACGCCGGACACGATCGTTTCGACATTCCGGCCTTCCTGCGCAAGCAGGCGGACTAGCCTCGTGATCCGTTGCCCGTGATCCGTGATCTGCCTTGTCACGGATCACGGCTCACGGCTCACGATCTCCCGATACGCGTGCCACGTCGCGTGCCCGACGAGCGGCGCCGTGACGACGAGGCCGATGAAAAGCGTGGCGAAGCCCGCGCCGATCAGCAGGACGATCAGCGCGGCCCAGAGGATCAGCGGCCCCGGATTGGCGAGCAGCGCGCGCACGCTGGTCAACGCGGCGACGACGGTATCGGTACCGCGGTCGAGCATCATGGGAACCGATACGACGCTGACCGCGTACACGATCGCGGCGAAGACGGCGCCGACCGCGAGCCAGGTCAGGACGAAATCCCAGTGCTCGACGCTCAGTACGCGCGACATGAAGCCGGTCAGCGTCGGCATGCCACTCGCGAAGAACAGCGCAAACGTCACCAGCGATGCGCGGGCCCAGATCAGCATCAGCAAGGTGAGGATCAGCGCAAAAAGCGAAAACGCCCCCAGATTGGCGCGCCACGCCGTCAGCGTGGGTGCGAGTCTCGCGGTGCCTCCCCGCTCGATTTGCCGGCTGATGTCGTACAGCCCGGTACACAGAAACGGCCCGAGCAGCAGGAATCCCGCCGTCAACGCCGAGACGTACTCGTACGCATGGCGGAACACAAAGTAGATCGCCCAGCCCATGAGGGCGAATGCGGTGCCGTAGAACAGCCCGGGAAGCGGCGCGGCGCGCAGGTCGAGGCCGGCCTTTGCAATCCAGCGCAGCGGTGCGCTTGCGGAGACGGGTCTGATCGCAGGGAACGGCGCACTCGAAGAAGCATTCGGCGAGGAATCATTCATAAGGTCGCTTCCGACGCAGTTTCAGGCTCGGCTCCCGATGGTGCCAGCGCAGATCCAGTAGCGCTGCCCGGTAGAATCTTCTCATCATGTTGAAGCAACGAACACTCAGGTCGCTGGTGCGAACGGTCGGCATCGGGATGCACAGCGGGACCAAGGTCGCGCTGGTGCTTCGACCCGCCGCCGCGGACACGGGGATCGTGTTCCGGCGCGTCGATCTCGAGCCGGCCGTCGACATCGCCGTGGGTCCGGAGGCTATCGGCGACACTCGCATGGCGTCGACCCTCGTCAAGGAGGGAGTGCGCATCGCGACCATCGAGCACTTGATGAGCGCCTTGGCGGGCCTCGGCGTCGACAACGTCTATGTCGATGTCGATGCGGCCGAAGTCCCGATCATGGACGGCAGCGCGGCAAGCTTTGTGTTCCTGCTGCAATCGGCGGGATTCGCGGAACTGAACGCGCCGAAGCGTTTCATCCGGGTGCGCGAGCGTGTGGAGGTTCGCGCCGGCGCAGGGCGGGACGAGAAGTGGGCGCGTCTCGAGCCGTTCGAAGGCTTCAAACTGCGCTTTTCGATCGAGTTCAATCACCCTGCGATCGATGCCACCGACCAGGATGTCGAAGTCGATTTCGCGCGCGAGTCATACGTCACGTCGGTCGCGCGGGCGCGCACGTTCGGTTTCGTCAACGAGGTCGAGGCGATGCGCGCCGCCGGCCTCGGCCTCGGCGGCAACTTCCAGAACGCGATCGTGATGGACGAATACCGGGTGCTGAACACGGACGGGCTGCGGTCCGGCGACGAGTTTGCGAAGCACAAGATTCTGGATGCGATGGGAGACCTGTACGTCCTCGGCCATCCACTGATTGCCGCCTATACCGCACGCAAGTCCGGGCATGCGCTCAACAACCAGCTGGTGCGCGCTCTGCTCGCAGACAAGTCCGCGTACGAAATCGTTACCTTCGAGGATGTCGCGGCGGTGCCGGCCGGCCTGCGCCAACCCCTGCTTGCCTGAGCCTCGGTGCCGTACTTCCGCGTATTGCTGCTTGTTTTCGCGGCCGCGGTCATCGCCTGCGCTGTGCTCTACCTGCTGACGGGGCAGCGGAAGTATCTGCGCTGGGCCGGAAGCGTCTTTGGCGTCGGCTTGGGCGCGGCGGTGCTCTTCTTCGCGGTGCTGCTGGTACAGCGTTTTGCCTAAAAGCGCGTGCGCAGCATTCGGGCCAGCCGTTCCGCCGCCTGTCGCAGCTCGGAAGGCCTGAGGGTACGTGCCAGCTCGTCGGCCATCAGGAGAGCGCCGCCGACAGCTGGGCGGAATGACGGGTCATCGCGTCCGGCCCCGGACGGCGGCGTCCCCCCTGAATTGGGCTCGGCCGACGGGCCGGGTTGAACGCGAATCCGGATTTCGCTAAGGTTCAGTCCGCGTTCCTGAACGGCTGCCAGCAAACGCGGCAGGGCCTGCCGCAGTTTCGCGGCCTGCGCGACGGAACAGGCGGATACAAGAAGTACGTGCTCCCTGATTTGGCAGAAAAGGGGAGAAGAGGCGTCTTTCGGTGACGTCGCTTCGGCAAGGACAGCGGTAATGACGCGCGCGGCCTGGTCGGCGTGGTCGCACTTGGCGATCAGGGCCGCTGCGGACGTTTCCGCGAGGGCCTGAGCCAGAGTTTTGCCGGAGTGCATCGGTCGGGGATGGAGTAGGTTCAAGCCCTCATGGGGTCGCGCCGGCCACCGGCCGCCGACCTCGCTGAGGTGTCGGAGGACTGATTGTGCAGATAATTCTCGTCGACCAGCGCCTGTCGCGCGCAATCACGCTGACGCTGACACCGCGAAAGTTCTGGATTGCGGTCTCGGCCGTGATGCTGATGTTCACATTTTCCGTCACTGGGCTGTCGGTTGCGACCCTGAAGGCGGCGAGTGAGTCCAGGATTCCGCTGTTGCATGATTTTGCCGCCCGCCTGATGCGCGACGAAACGGCCCGCAACGACCAGTTCGTGCGCGACAGCATCAACGGGATGGCGCGCAAGCTGGGCGAGATGCAGGCGCAGTTGATGCGGCTGGATGCACTGGGCGAGCGTGTTTCGAGGCTGGCAGGGATCAGACCCGAGGAGTTCAATTTCAGGGAGTTGCCCGGCCGGGGCGGCGCGGAAGTGAGCGGACGCCCCTTGACGATGAACGAACTGAAGTCCGAGCTCGACCGCGTGGCACGCGGCGTGGAGAACCGGTCCGACTACATGGACGTGGTCGAATCGGAGCTGATGTCGGCGCGCGTGCGCCGTGCGCTGCTGCCTGAGAACACGCCGGTGCCGGAAGGGTTCGTGGGCTCGGGTTACGGGATGCGGACGGATCCGATCACCGGTCAATTGGCGATGCATGCCGGCCTCGATTTTGCCGCGCCGCCGGGAACCCCGATCCTTGCCGCAGCCGGAGGCGTGGTCGTCAGTGCCGAATATCACCCGATGTTCGGCAACATGGTGACGATCGATCACGGCAACCACCTGAGCACCTTGTACGCACACGCCAGTCGGATCTTCGTCAAACCAGGCGACATCGTGCGCAAGGGGCAGAAACTGGCCGAGGTCGGAACCACCGGACGGTCCACCGGACCGCACCTTCACTTCGAGGTGCATGTCAACGGCGTTCCGCAGAACCCGGCGCGGTTCCTCGCCAGTCAAGCCAAGGATTCGCCGCTGGCGCAACTCGACGCATCGCCGCGTCAGGCTGAGCGCGCCGGCGACCTGCAGCCGCTCGCGACGATCACCTCCCTTGCCAGATAGGGCCGGTGCACGGGCCCGACGACGGCGCGTGAGATAATCCGCGGCTCTGCGTTCACGCGCGCGGTGTGCGCGGCGCGTCGTCTTGTACGGCGTCGCGAACCGATGCAGCGCCTTGCCGTTTCGCGCCCAATCTCATGATCTCTGGCATCCTGACCAAGATTTTCGGCAGCCGCAACCAGCGCCTGCTCAAGCAGTATCAGCGCGTCGTCGAACTTGTCAATGCGCGCGAGGCGCAGACCAGCGCGCTGGATGACGCGCAGCTGCGCGCCAAGACGGCCGAATTCCGCTCACGCGTCGCCAACGGCGAGACCCTCGATCAACTCCTGCCCGAGGCTTTCGCGGTCGTGCGCGAGGCAGCCAAGCGCTCGCTGGGCATGCGCCATTTCGACGTGCAGTTGATCGGCGGAATGGTGCTGCATAACGGCAAGATCGCCGAAATGCGCACCGGCGAAGGCAAGACGCTGGTCGCGACCTTGCCTGCCTATCTGAATGCGCTGGCGGGAAAGGGCGTTCACATCGTCACGGTGAACGACTACCTCGCAAGCCGCGACGCCGAGTGGATGGGCAAGGTGTACCAGTTTCTCGGCATGACGGTCGGGGTGATCCTGTCGCAGCAATCGACCGAGGACAAGCGCGTCGCCTACGCCGCCGACATCACCTACGGGACCAACAACGAATTCGGCTTCGACTATCTGCGCGACAACATGGAATATTCGGTCGCGGACAAGCGCCAGCGGGGCTTGAATTACGCGATCGTCGACGAGGTCGATTCGATCCTGATCGACGAGGCGCGCACGCCGCTGATCATTTCCGGGCCCTCGGAAGACCACACCGATCTGTACGTTCGCATCGACGAAGTGCCGCCCCTGCTGACGCGGCAGGCGGAGGAGAAAGGCCCCGGCGACTTCTGGGTCGACGAAAAGGGGCATCAGATCCACATCTCGGAAGAGGGGCACGAGAAGGTCGAAGGCATCCTGTTCAGAATGGGTCTGCTCGGCGAAGGAGAGAGCCTCTACGCGCCGCAGAACATCATCCTGATGCACCACCTGAACGCGGCCCTGCGCGCGCATCACCTGTTCCATCGCGATCAGCACTACGTCGTTCAGAACAGCGAGGTCGTCATCGTCGATGAATTCACGGGTCGCCTGATGGCCGGGCGGCGCTGGTCCGAAGGTCTGCACCAGGCGGTCGAGGCCAAGGAGCACGTGCCGATCCAGCAGGAGAACCAGACGCTGGCGTCGATCACGTTCCAGAACTATTTCCGCATGTACGGCAAGCTGGCCGGCATGACGGGCACGGCGGACACCGAGGCGTACGAGTTCCAGGAGATCTACGGACTGGAGACGGTCGTCATCCCGACGCACAAGCCGATGATCCGCAAGGATCACCAGGACAAGATCTACCGGACCGTCAACGAGAAATACGCGGCAATCCTGGATGACATCAAGGATTGCCACGCGCGCGGCCAGCCGGTACTGATCGGGACGACGTCGATCGAAAATTCCGAAGCGCTGTCGCAGCTTCTGGCCAGGGCCAAACTGCCGCATCAGGTCCTCAACGCAAAGCAGCATGCGAAGGAGGCCGAAATCGTCGCGCAGGCAGGCCGCCCCGGCGTGCTCACGATCGCGACCAACATGGCCGGCCGCGGCACCGATATCGTGCTGGGCGGCAACGTGGAAAAGCAGGCGCAGTTCGTCGAAGCGAATCCGGAACTCGCCCCCGAGGAAAAGAAGGCGCGCATCGACAAGCTGCGCAGCGAATGGCAGTCGCTGCACAACCAGGTCGTTGCCGCTGGCGGGCTCAAGATCATCGGCTCCGAGCGGCACGAATCGCGCCGCATCGACAACCAGCTGCGCGGCCGCTCCGGGCGGCAGGGGGACCCGGGTGGGTCGCGCTTCTACCTGTCGATGGAAGACCCGCTGCTGCGGATCTTCGCCGGCGATCGGATGCGCGCGATCATGGACCGGCTCAAGCTCCCCGAGGGCGAGGCGATCGAGGCTGGCATGGTGACGCGCTCGATCGAAAGCGCGCAGCGCAAGGTCGAGGCGCGCAATTTCGATATCCGCAAGCAGTTGCTCGAGTACGACGACGTTGCCAACGACCAGCGGCGCGAGATCTATCGGCTGCGCAACGAGATCCTCGAGGCCAAGGAGTCGCGCGAGACGGTCGACGGTCTGCGCCGCGGTTATTTCACCGACATGTTCCGCGAGTTCGTACCCGCCGAGTCGGTCGAGGAGCAGTGGAACATCGATGGTCTGACACGCGCGCTGCGCGACGACTGGCAGATCGACCTGCCGCTGAGGCAGTGGCTGGATGCCGAGGATCTCGGCGACGAGGAACTGCTTGAACGCGTGCTGAAGGCAACCGATGAGGCATACGCGGCCAAGGTCACCCTCGTCGGTGACGAGGCATTTGGCGGGTTCGAGCGCTCCATCATGCTGCAGGTGCTGGATCAGCACTGGCGCGAACATCTCGCCGCGCTCGATCACCTGCGGCAGGGCATCCACCTGCGCGGCTACGCGCAGAAGAATCCGAAGCAGGAGTACAAGCGCGAGGCGTTCGAACTGTTCGGTACCCTGATCGACCGCGTGCGTGCGGACGTCGTCAGGATCCTGATGAATGTCCGGGTCCAGACGCAAGAAGAGGTTGCCGCGGCGGAGCAGAAGATCGAAGAGGAAACCGAGAAGCGTCTCGAGCGGGCGCGCGCGCAGCATGCCGAGTTTGCGACGGCGGTCGCGGAAGAACCTGCGGATGTCGAAGCCCTCACCCTGCCCCCGCCGGAGGAGGCCAAGCCGCAGCCATTCAAGCGGTTCGGCGACAAGATCGGTCGCAATGATCCGTGCCCCTGCGGATCGGGCAAGAAGTACAAGCAGTGCCACGGCAAGCTGGCGTGATGGAGCCGTTGCTCGTTGTCCGCTTTCCGTTGCGTGTTGGCGGAAATCGGTTAGCGGAGAACGGACCACGGACAACGAATGCCGGTTAATCTCGCCGCGCCGGATCCGGCGTCGCTGCACCCCGTTGCCGGTGTCGAACTCGGCTGGGCGGAAGCGGGAATCCGCAAGGCCGGGCGCAAGGATCTGCTGGTCGTTCGCATCGCCTCCGGCGCGAGCGTGGCGGGCGTGTTCACGCAGAATCGCTTCTGCGCGGCGCCGGTGCTCGTGTGCCGCGAACACCTCGCGGTGGCAGACGAGGTCCGCGCGCTGGTGATCAACACCGGCAACGCAAACGCAGGCACAGGAGCGGAGGGAATGGCGCACGCCCGCGCGGTCTGCGACGCGTTGTCTCGGCGGCTCGGTTGCGCGGCGCGGCAGGTGTTGCCTTTTTCGACCGGGGTCATCATGGAGCCGTTGCCGGTCGAGCGGCTACTTGCTGCTCTGCCGGACGCGATTGCTCGCCTGGCGCCCGGCAATTGGCTTGCGGCCGCCGAATCGATCATGACCACCGATACCCTGCCGAAGGCGGCATCGGCGCGTTTCGACCTCGCGGGTGCCCCGGTGACGATCACGGGCATCGCCAAGGGCGCCGGGATGATCCGGCCCGATATGGCGACGATGCTTGCGTTCGTCGTCACCGATGCAGGGGTCGCGCCGCCCGTCTGGCGCGAAGTCATCAAACAGGTCGCCGACGCATCGTTCAATCGCATCACCGTGGACGGAGACACGTCGACCAACGATTCGTTCGTGATGATCGCGACCGGTCGCGCCGGCGGGAGGCGCATCGAAGATGATCAGGACCCGCGTCTGTCGCTGCTCGTCGAGCGGCTGACCGCCATCGCGCAGAACCTTGCGCGGGCGATCGTGCGCGATGGCGAAGGGGCGAGCAAGTTCATCGAGATCCAGGTTGAGCAGGCACGCTCGCCGGCGGAAGCTGCGCAGATCGCCTATTCCATCGCACATTCGCCGCTGGTCAAGACCGCATTCTTCGCATCCGACCCCAACCTTGGCCGCATCCTCGCCGCCGTTGGCAAGGCGGGGGTGGCGGATCTGGACGCGTCGCGTGTGCAGCTCTGGCTCGGCGATGTCTGGGTTGCTCGCGACGGCGCGCGCCATCCGGACTATCTCGAAGAGGACGGGCAACGGGTGATGAAAGCGAAGGAGATCACGATCCGCGCGGCACTGGGCCGCGGACAATCGCGCGCAACGGTCTGGACCTGCGACCTGTCGCACGACTACGTGTCGATCAATGCGGACTACCGTTCCTGACTGGGGCGCGGATGGCTGATGATCGGGACTGGGCGCGGATCCTCGAAATCCTCGATCGGCTCGCCCCGCTGTTGCCGGAAGCGCGTTCCATCGACTGGACGGCGCCGGCGTACCGCTGGCGCAAGCGCCAGTACCTCGGCGCCACCCTCGGCCGCCTCGAGCCGATCCATCGAATCGCCCGTATCGCGCCGGATGACTTGCGGCATGTCGATGCGCAGAAAATGGCGATCCTGCGCAACACCGAGCAGTTCGTGCGCGGCGCGCCGGCCAACAACGTCCTGCTGACCGGTGCGCGCGGCACTGGCAAGTCGTCGCTGATCCGGGCCTGTCTTGTGGCGTTCATGGATCAGGGTCTGCGGCTGATCGAAGTCGACAAGCGCGATCTGGTCGATCTGCCCGATCTGGTCGAACTGATCGCGACGCGCAAGGAGCGCTTCATCGTGTTCTGCGATGACCTGTCGTTCGAGGAGGGTGAGGCGTCCTACAAGGCGCTGAAGGCCGCGCTCGACGGGTCGGTTGCCGCGCCGGGCGACAATCTGCTGATCTACGCGACATCCAACCGGCGCCATCTGATGCCCGAATACATGCGCGAGAACCTGGCCGCGCACTATGAAGACGATGGCGAGATCCACCCCGCCGAGACCGTCGAGGAAAAGGTCTCCCTGTCGGAGCGCTTTGGTCTGTGGTTGTCGTTCTATCCGTTCCGCCAGGACGACTACCTCGACATCGTCCGGCACTGGCTGCTGCGCTTCAACATCGACGCTTGCGCCGCCTTGCATGCGCACTGGCGCGAGGAGGCGCTGCAGTTCGCGCTCCAGCGCGGTTCGCGCTCTGGTCGCGTGGCGCAGCAGTTTGCCCGCGACTTTGCCGGGCGCGCGACCCTCAC
>JBAIYN010000226.1:0-2101 GCA_037915775.1 Burkholderiales bacterium
TCGCGGTGCTGTCGGCAGCGCGTCCGATCGACGAGTTGCTGGCCGACCCGGCGACACCGGCGCCGCTGAAGGAGGAGCTGCGGCGAGCCCGGGAGATCCGCAGCTTCGCGTCGCGCGAGCTCGGGCTGCCGGACAACGCCAGCTACACGGAATATGCCGACCTGCACCGCTCGGCGGTGGTGTGGAACGTCTTTGCCACGCCGCCGCTGTCGCTGGAACTGAAGACGTGGTGCTACCCGCTGTTCGGCTGCGCGAGTTATCGGGGCTACTTCGACCGTGCCGCGGCGGAACGATTCGGCGACGAGCTGCGCGCGCAGGGCTACGACGTAAACGTGGCGCCGGTGCCTGCCTATTCGACGCTCGGCTGGTTCAGCGACCCGCTGCTGAACACCTTCATCAATTCGCAGGAGGGTGAACTCGCCCGCCTGCTGTTTCACGAACTGGCACACCAGGTCGTCTACGTGAAGGACGACACGGTATTCAACGAGAGCTTTGCCACCGCGGTGGAACGGGCGGGCGTGGCGCGCTGGCTGGCGGAGCGGCACGACGAGAGGCTGGCGCGCGCATACGAGGAGATCGAGCGGCGCCGCTCCGATTTCCTCGCGCTGCTGCTGCGTTACCGCGGAAAGCTGCAGCAGGTCTACGCCGAGGCGGCCCCGGCGCCGGTGCTGCTCGACCGCAAGCGCGCCGTCTTCGGGCAGCTGCAGGCGGACTACCGGCAGATGCGCGATGCGCGCTGGGGCGGATATCGCGGCTACGACCGCTATTTCGACCAGAAGCTCAACAATGCCCATCTGGCGGCGGTCGGTGCGTATTACGACCTCGTCCCCGCGTTCGAGGCAATGCTGGCCCGGGATGGGTCTTTCCCCGCGTTCTATGCGGAAGTCCGCCGTCTGGCGAAGCTGGACAAGCCCCAGCGGGACGAGGCGCTCGGTGTGCTATCCGGGGAAACCTCAAGATAACTCCTGCGCCCGATCATTATCATTCTTGCGGGGGTGGGCCGCTGAGCGGCGCACGGCAATCACTGGAGAAGGAAGATGGGCGCGATTGACCGGTTCTGGCTGAAACACTATCCGAAAGGTGTCCCGCAGGACATCGATGTCCACCAGTACGAATCGCTGGTCACGCTGCTGGACGAGGCGTTCAAGAAGTACGCAGCGCGGCCCGCGTACACCTGCATGGGCGCGACGATGACATACCGCCAGCTCGACGAGAATTCGGCGGCGATCGCGGCCTGGCTGCAGTCCAAGGGGTTCGGCAAAGGCACGCGCATTGCGATCATGATGCCGAACATTTTGCAGTACCCGGTCGCGCTGTGCGGGGTGCTGCGCGCGGGCTGCACCGTGGTCAACATCAACCCGCTCTATACGCCGCGCGAACTCGAGCACCAGCTGAATGATTCGGGCGCGCAGGCGATCTTCATCCTCGAGAATTTCGCCACCACCCTGCAGCAGGTGGCCGACAAGGTGCCGGCCAAGCAGATCATCGTCTGCTCGATGGGCGACCTGCTCGGCTTCGTCAAGGGCCTGCTGGTCAACTTCGTGGTGCGCAACGTCAAGAAGATGGTGCCCGAGTACGCGTTGCCGAACGCGCAGCGGTTCCTCGATGTGCTTGCCGCCGGCCTGAAGATGAACCTGAAGCCCGTCAGCCTGTCGCACGAGGACGTGGCGTTCCTGCAGTACACGGGCGGCACGACCGGCGTGAGCAAGGGCGCCACGCTGCTGCACCGGAACATCGTCGCCAACATGCTCCAGTGCGATGCCTGGTACCAGCCGGCGCTCAGCAAGCTGCGGCCGGGCGAGTATCCGGTGACGGTCACCGCGCTTCCCCTGTATCACATCTTTGCGCTGACCGTCTGCGCGATGCTGTCGATGCGCATGGGCGGCGAATGCCTGCTGATTCCCAATCCGCGCGACTTCGCCGGCTTCGTCAAGGAGCTGTCGAAGCACAGGTTCCACGTGTTCCCGGGTGTGAACACGCTGTTCAACGCGCTGCTGCACACCGAAGGCTTCGACAAGCTCGACTTCTCGCGGCTGATCTCTTCGCCGGGCGGCGGCATGGCGGTGCAGGAGGCCGTCGCCAAGAAATGGCTCGCCGTCAC
>JBAIYN010000159.1:0-2329 GCA_037915775.1 Burkholderiales bacterium
TCCAGCGCGGCGCGGCGCGACAGCTTCTCGTGCAGGCGGATCGCCTCGGCGATCTGCTCGCCGATCGTGTACACCGGATTCAGCGACGTCATCGGCTCCTGGAAGATGATCGCGATCTCCTTGGCGCGGATCGAGCGCATCGCGTCGGCGCTGAGAGGAACAAGGTCGCGCCCCTGCCACAGGATCTGCCCCGCGACGATGCGCCCCGGCGGCATCGGCACGAGTTTCAGCACGCTCATCGCGGTGACCGACTTGCCGCAGCCCGACTCTCCGACCACGCTGACCGTCTCGCCGCGGTCCACGGCCAGATCGACGCCGTCGACGGCATGCAGCCAGCCCTCGTCGGTCTGGAAGTGCGTCTTCAGCCCGCGGATTTCGAGCAGACGACCGTTGGGCTGGGGCGGCGCCTGCACTACATCACCTTGCGGGGATCGAGCGCATCGCGCAGCCCGTCGCCGACGAAGTTGATCGTCAGCACGGTCAGGAAGATCGCCGCGCCGGGAAACAGCGCCCAGTGCGGCGCGATGTCCATGTGGTCCTTGCTGTCGAACAGGATGCGGCCCCAGGTCGGGATGTCCGGCGGGAAGCCGAGTCCGAGGAACGACAGCGTCGATTCGGCGATGATCGCCGCCGCCACGTCGATGGTGGCCGCGACGATCACCGGTCCGAGGGAGTTGGGCAGGATGTGCCGCACCACGGTGCGCCACGGGGAGGCGCCGAGCGCGCGCGCGGCTTCGACGAATTCCTTTTCGCGCAGCGAGAAGAATTGCGCGCGCACCAGCCGCGCGACCGGCATCCAGCGAAAGCAGCCGATCACCGCGACGATCAGCACGAACACGCCGCCCTCGGGACCGAGCACGTTCTTCAGGCTGTCGCGGAACAGATAGATGATCAGCAGCAGCAGCGGCAGCTGCGGCAGCGACAGGAACAGATCCGTCAGCCACATCAGCGCCGTATCCACGCTGCCGCGCGAGCTGCCGGCGATCGCGCCGACGACGACGCCGACCACCATCGCCATCGTCATCGCCGCCAGTCCCACCGCGAGCGAGATGCGTCCGCCGTAGAGCATCCGCGCGAGCAGGTCCTGGCCGAGATCGTCGGTGCCGAACGGATGCGCGAGCGACGGCCCCTGCAGCTGGGCCGCGAAATCGATGTCGTTGATCGGCACCTTCCATGCCAGCGGGCCGAAGGCGACCGCCGCAACCAGCGCCGCCAGCACGAACAGGCTCGCATACGCGAGCCGGTGGCGCTTGAAGCGCCGCCACGCCTCGCGCCAGGGCGACGTACCGCGCGCCGGCACGGCGACAGTGCTAGCGGAAGCTGATGCGGGGGTCGAGCCAGCCATACAGGAGGTCGGCGATCAGGTTGAAGATGATCACGAGGCAGGCGAACACGAAGGTCACCGCCATGATGACCGGAGTGTCGTTGCGCAGGATCGCGTCGATCAGCAGCGATCCGATGCCGGGGATGCGGAAGATCTGCTCGGTGACGATCGCGCCGCCGAACACCGCAGGCATCTGCAGCGCGATCAGCGTCACCACCGGGATCAGCGCGTTGCGCACCACGTGCTTCAGCACCACCACGCGCTCGGCCAGTCCCTTGGCGCGCGCGGTGGTCACGTAGTCGAGCCGGATCACGTCGAGCACCGCCGAGCGCACGTAGCGCGTCCAGCTCGCGCCCTGGAACAGCCCCAGCACGACGACCGGCATGACCGACTGCTTGATCATCTCGACCCACCATTGCCAGCCGGTCTCCGACAGATCGGCGCGGAACACGAACGGCAACCAGCCGAGCTTGATCGAGAACACCAGGATCAGCAGGATGCCGGTGAAGAACGTGGGCAGCGAAAAGCCCACGAACGCGAGCGAGCTGGCGATGCGGTCGAACCAGGAGTACGGCCGCATCGCCGAGTACACGCCGACCGGCAGCGCGATGGCCAGCGCCAGCAGTTGCGAGGCGCCGATCACTGCCAGCGTGACCGGCACGCGCTGCAGGATCAACGTGTCGACGTTCACGCGGCTGATGAACGAAAAACCCCAGTCGCCGTGCAGCATCGCCGCGAACCAGTGGAAGTAGCGCTGCCAGATCGGGTCATCGAGGCCGAACTTCGCGCGCAGGGCCAGGCGCACCTCGGCCGGCACGTTCGGGTTCAGCGCGAGGTCGCTGAATGGATCTCCGGGCGCCAGCGCAAGCACCGTGAACAGCACCACACTGATGCCCAGCAGGCTGGGCACGGCGAGCAGCAGTCTTCGCAACAGGTAGGAGCCCACCGGTCAGCCCTCGCGATACCAGTCGTGCAGTGCGGCCAGCGGGTTGTCCCACGCGGACA
>JBAIYN010000428.1:0-10277 GCA_037915775.1 Burkholderiales bacterium
CATCGGCGATACCGGAACCTACATCGCGCGCTACGACGACCTGTATACGGGCAAGGAAGAGAAGATCGACGTGTCGAAAGTCGACGTGTCGATGAACGGCATCGAACTGCAGGACCGCGAGTTCTTCTCTGCGATCCGCGATGGGCGCGAGCCCAATGCCAGCGTGGCACAGGTGCTGCCGTGCTACCAGGTGCTGCATGACCTGGAGCGGCAGCTCGCGAACTTCGCCGGCACTGCGGGCTGACGCTCGGGCGAGCGGCAGCATCGCAGCGGTCATCGGGTTTGTCCGCGCCGGGACAAGCGCGGCGTCTCCGGCGGGTGTTGATCCATTGCGGCGTGATCCTCTTTGTGCTCGAGAGGCCGGGCGCCGTAGTGCGCGGCTTGAACCTGCACGGCAACGACGGTCGTGCATATAAGAGCGGCCTATAGCGACCCAAAGAATTCAGTAGTGCCGCTTTTGCAGGGCGCGCCATAGACTCGATCGAGCCATCTGCGCTCATGCATACGAAGAGGATCAAGTGACTCCGGCAGCCTCCAGGAATCGTATGACGCCCGAAGAGTTTCTCCCGAGCGCACGTGTTTACTCTGACGGAGCGGGCAGACGAAAAGGCGGCACGCGTCAATTTCGGCGCCGGATGTCGTCGCGGCGCATCGGATTCGGGCGGTCGGAGCAGCCGACCCGGCCACGCCGGCCGGTTGTCCGCTTCAGCGATTGGGCGCGCGCGACAATCGCGCACGAGTGGCGCACCGTGCGCCGTTCACGCCGACGGGGGGCTTCCGATGATTGCCGGATTGGTGGAGATACTGATCTTTCAGGGCCTCGGTGAAATCGTCTCGCGCTTCGTGGTGAAGTTCATCCCGGGGCCGGTGATCGGATTGGTGCTTCTGCTTTCGTGGCTGCAGATCCGCCGGCAGGTGCCGGCGCAACTCGAACTGGTCGCCTCGGCACTCACGCAGCACCTCGGACTCCTGTTCGTGCCGGCGGCGGTCGGCGTGGTGATGTTCTGGCCACACCTGAAGTCGAGCGCGGTCGCGGTGGTCGCGGCACTGGTCGTCAGCGTCGTGCTGACCATCGCCGCGTCGGCGCTCGTGCTGCGCGTACTGTCGAGGGAGCCGCGCCGTGAGCCATAACCTGCCGGACATCCGCGAGATCTGGGTCTACCTGTCGGGCAGTCCGCTGCTGGCGCTGATCCTGACGCTGGCGGCCTATCAGATCGGCGTCGTCGCCTATGAACGCGCCGGCCGTCATCCGTTGGTCAATCCGGTCGCGATCGCGGTCCTGCTGGTCGCGACCGCGATCACGGCGATCGACATGCCGTACGCCAAGTACTTCGAAGGGGCGCAGTTCGTCCACTTCCTGCTCGGAACGGCGACGGTCGCGCTGGCGGTTCCGATCCATCATGGCCTGAAGGAACTGCGCGGGCGGATCGTTCCGCTGATCGCAGCAGTGCTCGCGGGCGGCGCGACGTCGATCGCGACCGCGGTCGGAACCGCGCGGTTGCTGGGGGCGGACGACGCGATCACCGGCGGCTTCTACGCGAAGTCCGTCACGGCGCCGATCGCGATGGGTGTCGCGGAGCGCATCCACGCGTCGCCGACGCTGACGGCGGTGTTCGCGATCGCCACCGGCATCCTCGGCGCCGCGCTGGGGCGCTTCGTCCTCGACGCCGTCGGCTCGAAGGCGTGGTGGCAGCGGGGTTTCGCGCTCGGCATTGCGGCGCATGGGATCGGAACCGCACGCGCGTTCAGCGTGAACGCCGAAGCAGGGCGGTTCGCGGGCCTTGCGATGGGGCTGCACGGGATCCTCGGTGCGACGCTGATCCCGATCCTGATCAGATAGACGTTTGTACCTCGCCCGCGCCACCGAGTCGCGCGACGGGGACTCGCCGATTCCAGTCCGCCAGAAGCCGCGATTTGATACAAGGCCGGAAGGCATTACAAAGCAGAAGTTGCGGGTGGTGGCACCGGGTGTGACGAGTCATGCACGAAGCGTCGCTGGATCTCTCCCAGGTTCCCTGGTCGAATCAAAAGGAAATGGTGCGCGTCTTCTACAAGGAGATGTGGGACCGCGCCGATACGTCGCTGGTACCCAGGATCTTCCACGCGGACTTCACTTTCCGGGGATCGCTCGGTCCGGAACTCGTCGGACATGAACAGTTCATCGGCTACGTCGAGTTCGTCACCGGTGCGCTCGGCCAGTACACCTCGGACATTCTGGCGATCGCAGAAGAGGGGAACCGAGTCTTTGCGAAGTTGAGATTTCACGGTTACCACCGGCGTGAGCTCCTGGGTGTGCCGCCCACCGGACGCCACGTGTGGTGGTATGGAATGCCGATCTTCACGTTCGATGGCGATCTGGTGCGGGATCTGTGGGTGCTGGGGGACATATACGGACTGCTGGGCCGCCTAACGGGAGGTTGAGCCCCGCGGTCGACGGGCACGACATCCGTCGGCGAATTCGGCACGTGTCAGCGTCGCTCGCTTTCAGCATGCTGGGAAGCGCGTCGGGCCCCGGATTCGGCGTGACGGCGCGAGCGATCGAGCTGCTCGCCCCCGATCTGCGCGTGCTGACCGAAGCCGAGCGCCTGCCGCGGCGGCCCGACATGTCCTTCGATCTGCACCCGCGCGACGCGCGAGTCAGCGCGCCTGCAATTCGGCTGTTCGAATCGATGGGTGAAGTCGCAGGCCGGCAGTCGTTTCCAGCAGGCACGGTCCAGTTGAAGCAGCGCCGAAAGCCTGGGTGAGGGCTCGAGGCCGGACGGCGCGCCCGCTGCTCAGCCTGATCTCGATTCCTTCGCGAGCAGCTCGTCGAGTTTTTCCCTGATCGCCTTTTGTCGCGCCTCGGCGTTTGCGCTGGACGAGCTGGGACCGACTGAGACGATCAGCAGATAGGTCGGCTTTGCGCACACGATCCGAAATTGGGTGTCGTCGCGTACGCCTCCGACCGACAGGTCGTACATGCGAATGCCGGCGCCTCCGGCCCGCGTGATCGCCTGCGCGGCGACGGTGCGGCAGCGGTCGTCGCCTTTCGACCAGGAGAAGGTCTGCACGAAGATCCACGGGGCTCGCGCCAGCTTGTCGCGCGCGTCCTTCAGCTCTGCGGCAACGGACTGCAGGCCGCGCATGGTCTCGTCCGAGCGTGTGCGCGCCTGTCGTATGCCGTCGAGTTCGGCTTCCTTCTCGACCAGCGCGTGCTTGAGCTTCAGGATCTCCTTGCCGTAATCATCGGCGACCTGCTTGGCCAGCGTCAGGTCGTCGGATTGCTTCTTGATGGTTTCCGCCAGTTGGGCCTTTTCCCTTGTTTCCATCGAGCTTTTGCCGATCCAGGCTGTCGCCGCGCCGCCGGTCGCGGTGATCAGCGCGACCGCAATGGCTTGCAGCGATGTAAGCCGCAGTTCCTGCAAGGATCTGCGATTCGGGTTTGTGTGCTGGTTCATGGGCGGCTCTTCGAAGAAGGGCGCGGTGCCGGGCGTCGCGAGGTACTCCGGCGTTGCGCTAGCTGCGCGGTCTCAACGGCTGTCGCGTGACCGCGTCGATTCCGCGCGACAGGACGTCCGCGTCCTGGGCCAACGAATCCCAGGCCGCAAACAGTTTCTGGCCGAATTCGAATCCGAGCTTGCGATAGCTCTCCCATTGCGCCTCGTCGAAGAACTGGTCCGCCGTCGACTGTTGGGGAAACTCGCGATGATCGCGGCCATAGAGCCGCACGTCGACCGGCAGGAAGCTCGCGAGAGTCGGCTTGATCACCAGCATCAGCGAGCCCTGGCGCAACGCATCGTCCTGTCCCGGAACCGGGGGATAGAGAATCTTTGCCAGCAATGCGCAGCACTGTCCCGAGGCGCGGCCATTGCAGAAATCGTCAAGCCCGCCGAACAGCGGTCGCAATGCCGCGTGATCATCCCAGCGCTGGAGCCATTGGTCCAGCGCGGGTGCGTCGAGAAACTCGATCTCCGCCCCGAAGTCGAGCCGCGCACGCCGCACCAGGTTCTGCAGATCGCCGAATTCGTATTTCGGGTCGGCTGCATTGTCGGCGCTGACGATCAGCGGTACGCGGCGTCGGATGAGTTCATACACGCCGCTGTTCTCGAAGTGCCCGCCGTCGGAGAGATTCCAATTTGTATCCCGTCGGCCGAGAAACGCTCCCGTGAACTCCTGCCACACCAGCCCATAGCTGCGCAGCCATCGCATCGCTCGGGTTCGCCGCGGCGGACCCATCACGGGCGCGGGTCTCCACCAGTAACCGAGCCGCGCATTGATCAGCCAGATCAGCATCGATGCTCCGGCCGACGAAAGCGCGCCGAGCCCGGTTGACACCGCGGCGCCCGAGATCGCCGCCCATTGCCCGACCGTCAGCCGCTCGCATTGGCTCAACTGCTTCGAGGTCAGCTGAGATCCGTCTTCAACACCGGGAACGAGCACGAAGCTGCCGATGTCGGCGCCAGGAGGTCCGTCGACCGCACCGTCGCGCCGCCAGCGCCAGAAGGCATCCTGCACGGCGATGCCGGCGGGCCCCACCGACAGCGACATTCCCTTGCGATCCTCACGTTGCAGATTCGATGTGCGGCTGACGCTCTCGTTCAGAGTCGCGTTGATCAGGTGCAGCGGTGCGCCGGATATGCCGGCGTAGTAGCTGCGTAGCGTGATGTCGTCCCCCGGCCGCGATTGCGAGACGAACAACCCCGCGGAGGCCGCCTCGTCCTGTTTGCGCAAGGCCTCGGCCAGATCGCGCAGGCGCCGGAAGTTGGCTGCGCCGAGAAATGTGCGTACCAGCCGCGCGGCGTAGAAGCGAAACAGCGTCGAATTGTTCAGGAAACCGACGCTCAACCAGACCAGGCTGAACAGCAGCGCGATGACGATCGTCGCGCCGAGAAGCAGCCCGTCGTGCGAGGCAGGCGCGCCGAACCGTCCGTTCGCGTCTGGCTGTGGCCAGCCGTTGCTCCAGACGATCGCCTGGATCAGGGCGGACGCGATCGCCGCAAGCAGCAGCAGCGAGCAGACCGCGAGCAGGACCGCGATCGGCTTGCGATAGCGCAGGACGATCGCAGCGACGCCCTTCACGTCCTTCGCGGCCAGCCAACCCGCGGCGCGCCAGACGATGAATGCAAGTGCCGCGAGACCCGCACCGCCGGCACCGGCCTTCGCACGATCGGTCTCCCACCAGACGTATCCGGCCTGCCCCAACGAATCGACGGCCGCCACCGCCAGCAGCGCGAGCGTGATGGTTGTCGCCGTCGCCAGCCAGGACGTGAGCTTCTGCCTGGCGCGCGCCACCTCGCCGGTCTCGGCAACCCATCGATAATCCCGGATCGCTTCCTCGGCGTGCTCGACGCGCTGGCGCCAGGAGCCTGCGTCCTTCGGCGCGTGCAGAGCGATGCTCAGCAGCACGTTGCGGATCAGCACCGACGACAGGCCGAGCATCACGCCGTAGGCAGGCAGCCATTGCAGCGCGTTGTCGGGCATCTGTTCGCGCAGCACGGCCCACAGGATCAGCGACACAATCGCAAGAAGATACGGGCTGACCTCGATCGACCATTCCTCGAGGGTTCGCCGGTCACGACTCTCCTGCCTGTAGACGACCCAGTAAGCGGTGATCAGCGGTCCGATGGCTGTCAGCAATGAAGCAAGCGGCAGCCACCACAACGGGCTGAACCAGAGGCCGCCG
The DNA here is from genome assembly GCA_037915775.1 of Burkholderiales bacterium. Lineage (GTDB taxonomy): Bacteria > Pseudomonadota > Gammaproteobacteria > Burkholderiales > Burkholderiaceae_F > JAKOQB01. The sequence continues at coordinate 5,663 of JBAIYN010000428.1, forward strand.
CGCAGATCAGCCCAGTCGAACGCGGACTGCCGCGGCGAAGCGATTTCAGCAATGCAGCTCACACCGAGTCGAAGCAGGTAGACGCCGATGGCCAGCAGCAACGTTGCGAGTGTGGAAACGTAGACGACGCCGAGCAACGCACGAACGTAGTACGCAAACATGTAGATTGCGTCGCCGGGTCCGCCGGGCGTCAGATAGCGGCCGTTCTCACGCAGCCAGCGCAGGGGATGGACGATCCCGACGCGCGTGCCGCCGCTTTCGAACTCCGCATGGGGTTGCTGCGGGTCCGCCGTCAGTATCGATTGGGCACGCCGGGCCGCCAGCAGTGCGGCGCGTAACTCGGCTTCTTCAGTGTCGCCGATACGTTCACCCTGCACGGGATCGGGCAGGGAGAGATCCGGGCGGCGCGGCAGGAACAGGCTGCCGAGGAACGCGCCGGTGTAACCGCCACCCGACACCGTCGACAGATAGTCGATGCGACGAAACAGGTCCTGCTTCGCGAGTGCCTGTGCGAGACCGAGCGACACGATCGCACTGCGGATTCCTCCGCCCGAGAACGCCACTCCCGCGCGCGGCGCGCCGTCGTCGGCGACGCCCGCCTCGTCCGTGCCGGCACGCCATACCGCGCGGCGCCGGGCGATCAGTCGCTTCTCGAGCTCGATGTCGAAAGCATCGCCGTCGTTGCCCATGTTGATCTTCTCTGCCGAGGCTGGCGCGATGATGCGCCGCCCCGCAGCGTCGCGTCACGCCGAAAATCCGACGGATCGCGCGTTTGGACTAGGTGCCCGAACGCGAATGCGCTGACGTTCGCGCGTATTCAGCGTGAACGCCGAAGCCGGGCGGTTCGCGGGCCTTGCGATGGGGCTGCACGGGATCCTCGGTGCGACGCTGATCCCGATCCTGATCAGATGATCCTCCGTGCCCTGCGTGCCATCGCGCGACATCGGCGCGCTGCGAAGTCGCAGGCACCCGAGCACGCCGCAATACGCTCGACCGGCGGTTCTGCTGATGCATGCTAGGCGGGTTCGGCTTCGATCACGCTCACCGACGCATAGGTAGGGATCTCGCGGATGACGGCAAAGCCGGCCGAGCGTAGGAGGGCATCGAACTCGGATCGCGATCGAATGCGACCGCTTCGGCTTCCGAAAGCGGCAAGCATGATCAGGTCCATCGTCACGGTGTCCCAGAAGCGAAATCCGTCCCTCGCTTCGTCATTTGCCGGCATTACCCAGTCGATGGCGATAAGTTTCCCTTGCGGATCGACGGCTCGACGACAGTTGCGCAGGAACACGACCGCTTCATCGTCGCCCCAGCTGTTGATGAAGTTGGAAAGGATGTACGCATCTGCACCGGCGGGCACTTCCTCGAACGCATTTCCGGCAGTGAACCGGCAGCGTGCTCCCAGCCCCGCTGCGTCGATCGTTTGCTGCGCGGCCTGCGCCAGTCGAGGCACGTCGAACACCGTCCCCTTAGGCTGCGGATACGTGCGGAGAAGCTCCGTCAACAGCACGCCGTTGCCGCCACCGACATCCACGATGCTGCGAAATTGCCCGAAGTCGTAAGCCTCGATCGCCGGACGAAGTCGGTATCGGACCCAACCGGCACTCGTCATGGCGCGATCGAAGACGTCACCGATCGCCGGGTTGTGCGCCAGATAGTCGTAGAAGGGCATTCCCAGGACACGCTGGCTCGCCGGCTCTCCCGTTCGCACGGTCTGCAGTAGGTCGCTCCACAGCGCGTGATGAACCTCGACATTCAGGATCACGCGGGAGCGGACGGAATCCGGATGGTCGGCCCGCAGGTGTTCGCCCAGGGTGGTCAGGCGAAATCGTCCTCCGTCCAGTTCCTCGCAGACACCCAAGCTGACGAGGCCGCGCAAGATGCGCTGGACCGCGGCGGCGTCGAGCCCGAGCGCCCGGGCGATATCCGCCGCGGTCGATGCGCCGTTCAGCAGGTGATCGGCGAGGTCCAGCTTCGCTGCGACGTACAGGAGCAGCGCCGCCTGGGCGCCAAATGCGGCGTGGAGCAACGGTGCGACGTGCTGCTGCGGATGCTCCTGCTCCGTCATCACTTGACTCCTCGATTGCGGGCTGCCGATTCGATCTCCGGCGCCGCTTGCCGTCTCACTGCTTCGGCATCACGTGCGGCGAGGAATGGTGGTGCGCGATGCGCCACTGGCCGCCGCGCCTGGTGACGAGCATGGTGAAGCGCGAGGGCGCCGGCACCGGCTGGCCGTCGCGCATACGGATGAACTCGTAGAAGCCGGTGACCAGCACCGCGTTGTCATCGATCGGGATCGTGTGCCGTTCCTGAATGATGTTCCTGTTGCCGCTGCCCTTCAGCTTCAGGTCCGTGAAGTACTTGCGGATCGCGTCGCTGCCGGTCGAGATCACGGGACTCGAGGTGCCGAGCAGGATCGCGTCAGGCCAGTAGCCTGCAACCACCGCGTCGACGTCGTTCGCCGTGTACGCCGCCGACCAGCGGTCGATCGCGGCATTCGCTTCCTCTGCCGGACCCGCGACGGCCCAGAGCGGAAGAATCCAGATCAGCGCGGCCAGAGTGAGGCCGAGCAATTGCATTGCCTTGCTGCGTGGAACGGCCTTCATGTCTTCCTCCCTTGTTTGTTATTGAAGACGTCCCCGAAGGGGACGAGGGTTGATACCCCGATGCAGGCCCGTAGCAATCCCGCGCAAACGCCATGCGCGGACGGTGAGTCTCAACCGCAGTCGCGAAAGAACGCGCGGATCTCGGCGGCGAGCGCATCGGGCTGCTCGAGGGCGGCGAAGTGGCCGCCCTTGGGCATCACGCTCCAGCGCCGGATGTTGAATTGCCGCTGCGCTGCCTCGCGCGGCGGGCGCAGGATCTCGCGCGGGAACTCGCAATAGCCGGTCGGCACCTCGATGCGCCCCTCGATCGGCCAAGGCCCGTGAAGGCGCGCGTAGTACGGCCAGAACGATGCGCCGATGCAGTTGGTGAACCAGTAGAGGCTGATGTTGCCGAGCATCTCGTCCGTCGTCAGCGCGTTGCGCGGGTCGCCATCGCAATCGGTCCACGCGCGATATTTCTCGGCGATCCACGCGGCCAGGCCGATCGGCGAATCGGACAGGGCAAACGCCAGCGTCTGCGGGCGCGTGCCCTGGATCGCCTGATAGCCGGTTTCCTCCTTCAGCCATGCCTGCAGTTCGGCGACGTAACGCCGTTCATCCGGCGTCGGATCGGTGAACATCGCCGGGTCGCGTCGCAGCGGCATCAGGTTCAGGTGGATCCCCGACAGATGTTCCGCGCGGTTCGCACCCAGCCAGGCGGTGACGAACGAGCCCCAGTCGCCGCCCTGCGCCCCGTAGCGGCGATATCCGAGCCGCTCGCGCATCAGCACGTCGAACATCGCGCCGATTTCCTGCAGCGACCTGCGCGGCTGGTTCTGCCTGAACGACAGCGTGTAGCCCGGCAGCGAAGGCACGACCACGGTGAAGGCATCGGCCGCATCCCTGCCATGCGCGGCGGGATCGGTCAGCAACGGAACGAGCTTCATGAATTCGAGCACCGATCCCGGCCAGCCGTGCGACAGCAGCAGCGGTTTCGGAGTAGGCCCCTTGCCCGGCACGTGCAGGAAGTGCAGGTCGATGCCGTCGATCCGGGTGACGAACTGCGGCCAGGAATTCAGCTCTGCCTCGGTCTTGCGCCAGTCAAAGCGCGTGCGCCACTCGTGCGCGAGCTCGCGCATGAATGCGAGCGAAGTGCCGTAGGCCCACGGCGCATCGGGCGCTTCGTCCGGCCAGCGGACGCGATCGAGACGTGCGTGCAGGTCGTCGATCGCGCTCTGCGGGATCGAGAGGCGAAAAGCGGTGATCGCGGAATCCGGCATGTCGGCACCCTTTCCATCAGGCCCCATGAAGCGGCAAAGAATGCCAGTGTTTTCGGGCCATGCCGCTCCTAAAGTTGCCTGTGTTGCTGCCGTAGACGAGGGAGCGGAACCCTCGCAACTCGCCAGCACGGTGCTTCAACCGACCTCCCTGAAACGGATCGCAACCAAGGACCTGCGCCCTGGCATGCACGTGCACGAGCTGTGCGGCGCGTGGATGGCGCACCCGTTCTGGCGCACCAACTTTCCGTTGACCGATCCGGACGACGTCGTCCGCATCGCCGACAGCGGCATCAGCGAGGTGTGGATCGACGTCTCGCGCGGGCTGGATGTCGAGCAGCCCGAGGCGGCCGCGCTGTCGCCGCAGGAGGTCGACGCCGAGGTCGATCGGGCGCTCGATGCCGCGCTGAACGGCGGTGCGAACGCGGCAGGTCTGCCGGCGCGCGCCGAATTCGAGGCGGAGGTCGAGCGCGCCGCACGCATCTGCGAGAAGGGCAAAGCGGCGGTCGTCGCGATGTTCCAGGAAGTGCGGATGGGCAACGCATTCGGCGTCGATCGGGTCTTGCCGCTGGTGCAGGAAATCTCGGATTCCGTAAACCGCAATCCCACCGCATTGATCAGCCTGGCGCGGCTGAAGGGTGTCGACGACTACACCTACATGCATTCGGTCGCGGTGTGCGCGCTGATGATCGCCCTGTCGCGCCAGCTGGGGCTCGATGAGGCGTCGACGCAGCAGGCCGGGCTCGCCGGTCT
>JBAIYN010000236.1:0-1773 GCA_037915775.1 Burkholderiales bacterium
CTTTGGCCGCCAGCGCCTTCGCCGCCGGACTTTGTTTGTAAAGCTGGGTTAGCGCCGCAGTAGCGCCCGAATCGATTTCAGCCGCGGTCGCTGAGTAGGCGGCCCCGTGTGTGAACGCCAGCGCAGCAGCCAGTCCAAAACCAAACAATGTTCTGAGGTTCATTTGTCGCTCCCATGAATAGATGCGGCACACCGGTGAGATCAGCGACGAGACTATTGAGCTGCGGCGAAAGGAACAAGCATCTGTTCTGGTCTCGCATAGATTCGCGACGGAGTCGCGGCATGCCAGCGTGCCCACAATGTTGATGATGCTATCCATCTCGAACCGCCTCCTGCCTTTCGTCAACCGGCGTGCGCGCAACCGACGAGCCGATCGCGCGTCCGTCCGCAGCGTCGAGTGCGGTCTAGCTCGCGGGGCCGAGCAATTTCTTCGGTGCCTTCTTTCTGATCGCCTGATCGGTGTAGGGCAGGATCAGCTTGTGCATTGCGTAGTCGACCTGTTTGTACTCGTCCGCGCACCCTTCGGCACGCGACTCGGGCAGGTAGCCCTTCCGTACGACGTCGTCAAACCGCTTCGGGTCCGCTCCGTAGGCCATGCACAGAAGGTTGTAGAAGCGCTGAGCCGACAATCCGTGCACATCGGCAAACTGCTTGAAACCCGGGGCCTGCAGCTGCATCTCCGTCCCATACATGTAGGCCACACCCGCCACGGTCCGGCGTGCCTCGTCCTTGTCGAACTGCAGCAGCAAGTACGCCGCGACCTGATCGGCTGCGTCCTCTTCACGTCCGAGAATTGGGACCTTGAGCATGTTGAAGATCGCATGCGCGATCTCGTGCAGGAACACCTCGACGGTTGGCCCGACCAGCGCGTCCTGAGGTGTGACCCCAGCAGGCGTGGTCTCCTTCGGCGCATTGGCAAGAAGCTCGGCCAGATATTCATAGCAGACCGTCACCGAGTGGTCGTCTTCCTCGTACCAGGCGTTCGACACACCGTCGCAGCCTTCGATCTTGAGCAACAGCGGTTCCGGCAAGCGAAGCGGCTTCAGATAGTCCCGAAACCGCTCCAGCACGCGGCGCTGCTTCACGATCTCGTAGATCGGCTGATGCTCAGGATTCGTGGGCAGCGTATACGCGATCCTGATTCGATCCGGTCTGAGGGCCGCAGTCTGTGCGGCCACCGCAGACGGGACAAGCAAGACGGCACAGATCGCTGCCACGAACAGCAAACGAGTTCTTAGCTCATTCATCATGAAACGTCATGGATGCGGGAAGTTCATCCCGCGTAGGGAGGAGACTCTGCGCTGGATTGCCGCAATCGATCCTGAACTTCGTGACCGAAAAGGTCGGAGCCGCGAGGTCGTCCACAGCCCGGTGGCCCATCAGCGGAAACCCTCACGCTGACAGATGTGCCCATCATGTCGCGCGATACATGTCGGTCAATTTGCACTACGTTCGTCCGGATATACGTTGACGGCGGGCGCAACTGGAGTAGGGCCCCGCATGGCGCGGGGCCCTGATTAGTCGTGACGCGCCCGGTCAGCGACGAATGGTGCGTATTCCGACGACTTCGATTTCCACCCGACGGTTCTTCGCGCGACCGGCCGCGGTCTTGTTGTCGGCCACCGGCTGGCGCTTGCCTTTGCCCTCGGTCTGGATGCGGTTGGCCTCGATGCCCTTCTTGACCAGGTACGCCTTGACCGCTTCGGCACGCCGCATCGACAGCTTGTCGTTGTAGGCGTCAGAGCCGATCGCGTCGGTGTGGCCCACCGCGAC
>JBAIYN010000087.1:0-5460 GCA_037915775.1 Burkholderiales bacterium
CCGATCGGCACGTTGATGAAGAAGATCCACGGCCAGCCGATGTTGTCGGTGATCCACCCGCCCGCCAGCGGACCGACGACCGGTGCGATCAGCGTCGTCATGCCCCAGAACGCCAGCGCGGTGCCGGACTTCATGGCCGGATAACTCGACAGCAGCAGCGTCTGCGACAGCGGAATCATCGGGCCGGCGACGAAACCCTGCAGCACGCGGAACGCGATCAGCATCTGCAGGTTTGGCGCCAGTCCGCACAGGAAGGACGCGATCACGAACATCACCACGCTGGCGAGGAACAGCCGCACCTGGCCGAAGCGCTGCGTCAGCCAGCCGGTCAGCGGCAGCGAGATCGCGTTGGCCACGCCGAACGAGGTGATCACCCAAGTGCCCTGGCTCGGCGACACGCCGAGGTCGCCGGAGATCGCGGGGATCGACACGTTCGCGATCGACGTGTCGAGGACGTTCATGAAGGTCGCCAGCGACAGCGCGAGCGTGCCAACCACCAGCGCGCCGCCGGTCAGCGGCGGGTGCGCGTGCGACGGCGCCGGTCGGGCGGTGCCGTTCGCGGTGGGCGCGGCGGCGGCCATGGACAGGAAGCGCGCTCAGTCGACCGCGTTCGTCGCGAGGTTTGCCGCGCGCGTCGCGCCGGTCGACCGCTTCGGCGCGCCGGCAATGCCCGCGAGATTGGCGGCGATGATGTGCTCGATCACTGCGTCGGCCGCGCGCGACGTGGTCGGAAACACGTCGGTCGTCGCGACCGGTTGCGTGCGCGGCACCTCGGCGAGCATCTTGCCGCTGCGATCGGCCACGTCGACCGTCACTTCCATCGACAGCCCGACGCGCAGCGGATGCGCGGCGAGTTCCTTCTGGTCAAGGGCGATGCGGACCGGCACGCGCTGCACGACCTTGATCCAGTTGCCGGTCGCGTTCTGCGCCGGCAGCAGCGCAAACGCGGCACCGGTGCCAACGCCGAGGCCGGCGACCTTGCCGTGGTATTCGACCCGCGTGCCGTACAGGTCGGCGGTCAGGGTGACCGGCTGGTCGATGCGGAGGTTGCGCAGCTGCACCTCCTTGAAGTTCGCGTCGACCCACACGCGGTCCAGCGGCACGATCGCCATCAAGGGCGTGCCCGCCTGCACGCGGCTGCCGACCTGGACGTTGCGCCGCGCGACGTAGCCGGTCACCGGGGCGGGCAACTCGACGCGCGTAAGCGCCAGGTAGGCCTCGCGCACGCGCGCCGCCGCGCGCAGCACGTTCGGATGGTCGGCCACCGTGGTGCCTGCGGTCAGGGCCTGATTCGCGGCCAGCTGCTCGCGCGCCGCACTGGCGGCGGCCTGCGCGGCGGCCAGCGTGCTGCGCGCGCTCGCCAGCGCGGTGGCCGCATGCTTGATCTCCTCTTCCGACACGGCGCCGGTCGATGCGAGCGACTGGCGCCGCGCCAGATCGTCCTGCGCCTTGGCCACGTCGCTCTGCGCCTTCACGACCTCCGCGTCGCGAAGCGCGACCGCGGCCGCGAGCGAGGCGTTGTTGGCGAACAGCGTGCGCACCTCGCGCACGGTCTGGCCGAGCTGCGCCTCGGCCTGGTCGAGGGCGACGCGCGCGTCGGCGGGATCGAGTTTCACCAGCGGTTGCCCGGCGCGCACGAAGTCGGTTTCGTCGGCGTCGATCGCGAGCACGGTGCCGCTCACCTGCGGCGTGATCAGCACCAGATTGCCGCCGACATAGGCGTTGTCGGTGGTCTCGTAGTGACGCTCGAACACGAACCAGTAGATGCCGTAGCCGATCGCGGCGAGGCCGAACAGCGTGGTGAGCGCGAGCAGGGCGAAGCGCCGCTGCCTGGGTCGCGCGTTGTCGGAGGGGGTTGGAGTACTCATCTTTGTCTCGTGTCGGAGGCGACCGCCTCGGATGTCGAACCGGCGTCGAAGCCGCCGCCGAGCGCACGCATCAGCTGGATCGTCGCGGTTGCGCGGCGCCCCTTCAGGTCGACACCGATCCGTCGCTGCGCCAGCACGCTGGTCTCGGCCGCCAGCACGGTCAGATAGGAACCCAGTCCCGCGCGGTAGCGCAGGGTCGCAAGGTCATACGCACCCTCGGCCGCTGCCTGCGCCGCGTGCTGCTCGGTGGCCTGGCGCTCGATCGATTGCAGCGACGCCACCTGGTCGGCGACGTCACGCACCGCGTCGATCAGCGTCGCGTTGTAGATGGCGACCGCCGCGTCGAGGTCGGCGGTGCGAACGCGCAGGTTGGCGCGCAGGCGGCCGGCGTCGAAGACCGGCAGGCTGATGGCCGGTCCGACGCCCCAGGTCCGGCTGCCCGCCTCGATCCAGTTGGCGAATCCCAGGCTCTGGAAGCCCGCAAAGGCCGCCAGGTTCACGTTCGGATAGAACTGCGCCTTCGCCTCGTCGATTCCCGCCGTCGCGGCTTCCACGCGCCAACGCGCGGCGCTGATGTCCGCACGGCGACCGATCAGATCGGCGGGAATCGCGCTCGGCAGTGCCGGCGGCTGTGCCTGCGGAAGCTGCGGCGCCAGCGTCGCGGTCGCCAACGGGCCGTCGCCCAGCAGCGCGGCGAGCGCATGTCGCGCGAGACGCTGCTGCTCGTCGAGCGCTTCGATCTGCTGGCGGATCTCCGGCACGGCGCCTTCTGCCTGGCGCAGTTCGACCTGGGTGTCGAGTCCGCTGGCAACGCGTGCCTGCACCAGCTTCACGATCTGTTCACGCTGCGCGAGCGTGGCCAGCAATACGTCGCGCGTTTCATCCAGTCGCGCGAGCTGCATGTAGGTCGACGCCACGGAACTCGCGATCGCCAGGCGCGCAGCCTGCGCCTCGGCCGCCGCCGCCTGCTGCTGCGACAACGCGGCGCGCAGCGCGGCGCGGTTGCGGCCGAAGAAATCCAACTCCCAGCTGCCCGACAGCTGCAGCAGGTTGCTGGTTTCCTCCGCACCGCCGAGCGGTGGCGGGTACAGGAAGTTCTCGCTGAACCGCTGCCGGGTCGACTGCCCTTGCGCGTCGATGCGGGGCCGGCTTGCCGCATCGACGCCGGCGGCGGCGGCCTGCCTGCGCGCCAGCCGGGCGCGCGCGGCATCGAGTTGCGGGTTGCCGGCGAGCGCCTGCGCGACCAGTTCGTTCAACTTCGTATCGCCGAATCGTGTCCACCAGTCGTCGCGCGGCCAGGCGACGGATGCCGCGGTCGCGCCGAGCTGCGCGGCGCTGCGCGGTGTGGACGCCGGCGCGATGCCGTCGAAGCTCGCGCAGCCGGCGGCGAGCAGCGCGGCCGCGAACGCGCCCAGGCGCAGTCCACTCTTCATGCGGACTCCGCATTGGCAACGATGCGGCGGAGCATCGCGCGCAGCGCGTCGACTTCGGCAGGGCTGAAATCGCGCAGCACCTCGTTCAGCGTGTCGGCGATCGCATACGGAATCTTCTCCGCGATCGCCCGCCCCGCCGCGGTCAGTTCCAGCTGCACGACGCGACGGTCCTGCTCACTGCGTACGCGCCGCAGCAGCCGCTTGGACTCGAGGCGATCGAGCATGCGCGTGGTGGCACCGGGATCGATGTCGTTCAGGCGCGCCAGCTCGGCCGCGGTACTGCACAGTCCGCGTCCGATCGCGAACAGCGGCAGCATCTGCACGCCCGTCATCTCATCGTCAATCATCTGCCGATCCAGCCGGCGCCGGATCGCGGACAGCGCGAGCCGCAGCAGATAGCCGATCGAGTCCTCTGCGTGGTAGTCGTCGCCGCGGTAGTGACGCGGCGCCGATGCGCGGCGGCGCGCAGCTTTCGCGATCCGACTGCGGTCGATCGTGGCGGCACACATAGCGGGACGAAGTTGCGCGATCGCGGGAAGGAAAAGAGGAGCCCGATATTACTGCCTAGGCAATTATTGTCAAGGCATGTATCCTGCGCGAACGCGCGTCGCATACTTGCGCTGCCGCGTTCCGCGCTCCCTTCTTTTGCCCGTGCCGATGTCACGCCTTTCCGCCGTGTTGCGACCTCATGGCGCCGATCCCTGGGCGCCGCTGGCCGTGCCCGTGTTCCGCTGGCTTTGGATCGCCAGCCTCGGCTCCAACATCGGCACCTGGCTGCAGAACGTCGCCGCCGGATGGGAGATGACCAATCTCACCACGTCACCGCTGATGGTGGCGCTGGTGCAGGTCGCCACTACGTCGCCGTCCTTCTTTCTTGCGATTGCGGCCGGCGCGCTGGCGGACATCGCGGACCGGCGCGCGATCCTGATCGGCACCCAGTTGGCCGGCACGCTGATCGCCGGGATGCTCGCGCTCGTGACTGCGTTCGGCGCGCTGTCGGCGCCGACCCTGCTGCTGCTGACGTTCCTGCTCGGCGTGCAGTGGGCGTTGACCATTCCCGCGTGGGGCGCGACCGTCGCCGATGTCGTGCCGCGGGCGCAACTCACCGCGGCGGTCGCGCTCGGCTCGATTTCGTTCAACATCTCGCGCTCGATCGGCCCGGCGATCGGCGGCCTGATCCTGTCGATCTGGCATCCGTCGGTCGCGTTCGGTCTCAACGCGCTGTCGTTCGCCGGCGTGCTGATCGTGCTGCTGCGCTGGCGGCGCACGCGGCCGGTGCCGCGGCTGCCGGCGGAAGGATTCGCCGCGGCGATCCGCGCCGGCGTGCGCTACACGATGGAGGAGCCGGCCTTCCGTGCGTTGCTCGCGCGCTGCGCGGTGTTCTCGGTTCCGGCTGCGGCGGTGTTTGCACTGCTGCCCGTCATCGCGCGGGGCTCGACGTTCGGCAGCGCCAACGGCTATGCATTCCTGCTCACCGCGATCGGCATCGGAGCGGTGGCCACCGCGCTCGTGCTGCCGCGCCTGCGTGGGCGCTTCACGCAGGATCAGCTGATCGCCGCGTCGGCGGTGCTGTTCGCGATCGCGCTCGGGGTGCCGGCGCTCACGCGGCAGTTCCTCTGGTTGCTGCTCGTGATGCCGCTGGCAGGCGCGGCCTGGCTGACGACGCTGTCCGGCCTGCAGAGCGCCGTGCAGCACGCCGCGCCCTCGTGGGTGAAGGCACGCGGGCTGGCCATCTATTTCATGACGCTCAACGGCGCGATCGCCGTCGGTGGCGCGCTGTGGGGAACCATCGCTTCGAACTCGTCCGTGCCGGTGGCGCTGGCAGCGGCGGCGATCGCGTTCGTCGTTGCGGCACCCTGGTTCGCGCGCGGGCTGATCGGCATGGCCGAGAGCGGCGATGCCGGCGAAACGGGCGAGGGGCCATCGCCGCACTTCGCCGACGATGTTCCGAACGATGCCGGTCCGGTGCTGGTGACGATCGAATACGACGTGCGCCCCGACGCACGCGACGAATTCATCGCCGAAATGCGCGAACTCGGGCGCCTGCGTCGTCGCGACGGCGCATTCGCATGGGAGTGCAGCTTCGACATCCGCCGCCGCACATTCGCGATCGAGACCTTCCAGATCGAGAGCTGGCTCGAGCATCTGCGCCAGCATGA
>JBAIYN010000197.1:0-1921 GCA_037915775.1 Burkholderiales bacterium
CGCCGAGCGTGCCGCCGATGATGGCGCGCTGATACGACAGCGTCGCCATCAGGTGCGTCGCATTGACGGGACCACCGCGGGTCATCGCCCAGATCAGCTGGAAATCCGTGAACGTGAACAGCACCGAGAACGTCATGACCACGGCGATGATCGGCGTCAGCAGCGGATAGGTGATGTTGCGAAACAGCTGCCAGCGGGTCGCGCCGTCGATGGTTGCCGCTTCGTAAAGCGATGGTTGCACGGTCTGCAGTCCCGCAAGCAGCGTGATTGCAACGAATGGCACGCCGCGCCAGATATTGGCAAAGATCACGCAGAATCGCGCCCAGGCCGGCTCGCCGAGGAAATTGATGTTCTGGGTGATGAGGCCGAGGTGTTTCAACGACCACGAGATAATCGAGAATTGCGCGTCGAAGATCCACCAGAATGCGAGCGCCGACAGCACCGTTGGCACGATGAACGGAATGAGTACGATGGCACGCACGATCGCCTTGAACGGAATGTTCTCGTTGAGCAGGATCGCAAGATAAAGCCCGATCGCGAATTTGATGACGCTGGCGATCAGCGTATAGAGCAGCGTATTGAACACCGAGATCCAGAAGATCGGGTCGTCCCACAGCCACTCGTAGTTCTCGAGGCCGATGAACTGGCCGACGCGGCCGATACGCGCGTCGGTGAACGACAGCCAGATTCCCAAACCCAGCGGGTAAGCCAGGAACAGGACCAGGAATGCCATCGCCGGCAGCATGAACCAGAAGCCGAGCCAGTTGCGATTGACCTTGAGCCGGCTCCACATCTCCGCGGCGCGTGATGGTGCCGCACGTGACTGGATTGCGAGGTCTGCCATCGGAGTTTTCCGATCTGTCAACGCGGTAGAGCGGTAGATAGGAGGCGCCATCGCGCGGCGGGCGCCTCCCGGCAGTTGTCAGGTGCGATAGATCCGCTTCAGCAGGCGTTCGGCATTCGCCATTGCGGTCTTTGCATCGGCCTGGCCCGAGCAGTAGCTCGCGAACATGTCGACCACAATGAAGTCGGCAATTGCCTGCGCCGCCTTTTCACCCGGATGACCGATGCCTGACGCCGGCAACGTACGCTTGCTGGCCTGCGAGAACACATAGTTCTTCGGATCGGCGGTCCAGACCGGCGAGTTCTCGTAGGCATTGAGGGTCTGCGTAAGATAACCGCGCGAGCCCATCAACCACTTATCGAATTGCTCCTTCTCCAGCATGAATGCGATGAACGCCTTCGCAGCGTTGGGATACTTGGTGAACTTGAAGGCCAGGATCGGGAACGTAAGGTGCAGCTCGGCCGGTTTGCCGACCGGACCGACAGGAAACAGTGCGTGGTAAGTATCAGCGGCGAGATCCTGCTTGGTCGGGTCGTCCTTCGCCGCGACATAGATCGAGATGCCGTTCGCGGTGAGGTAAAGCTCACCGGCGAGGAACGCCTTGTTGTTGGAGGAATCGTTCCATGACGTCACGCCCGGGATGAAGGTCTCCGACAACGCCTTGACATAGTCGAGCGCCTTCGCGGTCTCCGGCGAGTTGATGATGACCTTGTCGTTCTGGTCGACGGTATAGGCGCCATGGCCCCACAGCGCCCAGTGCAGCCAACCATTAGCGTCGCCGCTTGCATGGCCCAGTGCAAACCCAGCAGGCGTATTGTTCTTCTTCAGCGCCTTGCAGAGTTCGAGGAAACCTGGAAAATCCTTCGGGATCTCCTTGAACCCGGCCTTGTCGACTGCGGACTTCCGGTAGTTGATATAACCGCCGCCTGTGGCAACCGGGATCGCCAGCCAGTTGTTGCCCAGCTTGACGGTCTTTTCCGCGGCGTCGGTCCAGCCGCCATATTTCTTGCCGAGATAGTCGGCAACGTCATTCATATAGAGAACTTTTTCCGGGAACAGCTGCGGCGTGGTGTGCAG
>JBAIYN010000639.1:0-9810 GCA_037915775.1 Burkholderiales bacterium
GGCGCTTCTCCCCCGGCGGCGCGGGGTTGGGATCCTTCTGGAAGTAGTCGAGCGAGCTGGCCGAATGCGGATTCAGCGCGCGCAGCGCCCAGTTGCCCGGCTGGCGGAAGTGCTCGACGATCAGCGGATCGGTCCAGTCGGTCGGCGTCCTGAAATCGCCGCCGAACGTGACTTCGGGCGGATTGTCGAAAACCGGGAAATACCAGTGGCCCTCGTACTGCGCGATCAGCGGCCGATCGTTGCTGATGAACTCGGCGAAGGTGGCCACGAACAGCAGCGCGAGGAACACCCAAAGCGACACGTAGCCGATCCGGTTGCGCTTGAAGCGCGCCCACGCGCGCTGGTTCGGCGAGCGGGCGCGCACGTTCGCGGCGGGGCCGTTCGCGACCACGGCGCTCATTTCGCCCCCCTTCGCGCTTCGCGCTGTCCCCCCCAAGGGGGGAGCGAGCGCCTTCGGAGCGGCCGTGCGGCGCTCATCTGGCCACGCTCTCGAATTGCACGCGCGGGTCGACCACCACGTACAGCAGGTCGCTGACCAGCTTGACCACCAGCCCGATCAGCGTGAACAGGTACAGCGATCCCAGCACGACCGGGTAATCGCGCCGGATCACCGACTCGTACGACAGCAGCCCCAGGCCGTCGAGGGAGAACAGCGTCTCGATCAGCAGCGCGCCGGTGAAGAACGCGCCGACGAACGCAGCCGGAAACCCGGTGACCAGCGGGATCAGCGCGTTGCGGAAGATGTGCTTGTACAGCACGCGCTGCTGCGACAGGCCCTTGGCGCGCGCCACCAGCACGTACTGCTTGCGGATCTCCTCGACAAACGTGTTCTTGGTCAGCATCGTGACCGTCGCAAAGCTGCCGATGGTCAGGCAGATCAGCGGCAGCGTCAGGTGCCAGAAGTAATCGGCGATGCGGCGCGGCCACGACAGGTCCGCCCAGTTGTCCGACACCAGCCCGCGCAGCGGGAACCAGTCGAGGAAGGTGCCGCCGGCGAACAGCACGATCAGCAGCACGCCGAGCACGAAGCCCGGGATCGCATAGCCGACCAGCACCGCCATCGTCGTCACCGCATCGAAGCGCGAGCCTTCGCGCACCGCCTTGGCCACGCCGAGCGGGATCGAGATCAGGTACGAGATCAGGAAAGTCCACAGTCCGAGCGAGATCGACACCGGCAGCTTCTCCTTGATCAGATCCCACACATCCTTGTTGCGCAGGAAGCTGCGGCCGAGATCGAAACGCGCGAAGGACTCCAGCATCTCGAGGTACCGCACGTGCACCGGCTTGTCGAAGCCGTACAGCTTCTTAAGTTCCTCGATCTGCTTCTTGTCGACGTCGCGGCTCGCCTTGTACGCGCCGCCGGCGCCGATGCGCGCCTCGGCCATCAGCGTTTCGACCGGGCCGCCGGGAACGAACTGGATCACGACGAACGTGACCGTCAACGCGCCGATCAGCGTCGGGACCATCAGCAGGATGCGTTTTAGGATGTAGGCAATCATGCCGTCGCCCCGGCGCAGGCCGGGGCCCAATTGCCGCGCAAGAAATTAGGCACCGGCCCCGGATCAAGTCCGGGGCAGGCTCTGCTCCGGTACGACAAAAGCGTCATCGCTTCTCCAGTTCCTTGCTCCACCACGTCGCCAGCGGCCATGGCAGCTGCGAATCGATGTCGGGCGGCAGGTCCGCGGTGAAATACCTGGCGCGGACGGCCGGGATGCCGAACTTGTTCCAGTACGAGATCGCCTCGAAGTCCGAGTACAGCTCCGGCACCTGCCACCAGTTCCACATCACGACCCGGTCGAGCGCGCGGCAGGCATCGCGGAACTCCTCCATCGTGGTGGCGCGGTTCATCGCGTCGAGGATGTGGTCGACCGCCCTGCTCTTGACGCCGCGGAAGTTGTTGTTGCCCTTCTCGTCGGCGGCTTTGGATCCGTACAGCGTCACGTAGTCGGCGACCGACGGCAGCGTGAACGCGGGCTCGACGATCGTCACCATGTCGAAGTCGTAGTCCTCCAGCCGGCGGTTGTACAGCGCGAAGTCCACGTTGCGCACAGTGAGCTTGATGCCGAGCTTCTCGAGATTGTGCTGCCACGGCTCCTCGCGCCCGGTCGAGTCGCCCGGCGCGAGGTACTCGAACTCGAACCGCTCGCCCTTTGCATTGCGCAGCACGCCCTGCGCGTCCAGCTTCCAGCCGGCCGCCTCGAGCAGCGCGCGCGCGTGCAGCAGGTTCGCGCGCAGCCGCTTCGGATCGCCGCCGGTGCCCGGGGCGACGAACGGCGGACCGAAAACCTGCGACGGCAGTTCGCTGCGGAACGGCTCGCGCAGCTTCAGTTCCCCCGGCGACGGCAGTCCCTGCGCGGCGAACTCCGAATTGTTGAACACGCTGCTGGCGCGCTTGTACAGCCTGTAGCGGTTGATGGTGTCGTAGTCGTAGGTCCAGTTCAGTGCCTCGCGCACGCGGATGTCCTGGAAGATCGGCCGGCGCAGGTTCAGCTCGTACGCCTGCAGGCCCTGGCCGGTCGCCACCGGAAACGCCTTCTTGATGATGCGACCCTCGTCCCACAGTTTTCCCCTGTGCTGCCGCACCCAGATGCGCGCGCTGTAGACGCGCACCAGGTCGAACTCGCTGGCCTTGAAGGCCTCGGTCGCCACCGCCTCGTCCTGGTAGTAGCGGTAGACAACGCGATCGAAGTTGTAGAAGCCGCGCCGTACCGGAAGCTCCCGCGCCCAGTAATTCGGATTGCGCCGGAACTCGATGCGCCGCCCCGCATGCGCGTCGGCGATCGTGTAGGGGCCGCTGGCGAGCGGATATTCGCCGACGATCTCGTCGAAGCGCGTGTGCGTGCCATCGGGCTTCAGTCCCCACTTGTGCGAGAACACCTGCAGCAGCCCGACCTTGAACAGCGTGTCGCCGCTGCGGTCGCGCAGGTCGAAGCGGATCGTGCGGTCGTCGACGATCACCGCCTTCTCCACGCCCGCCAGCGACGTCTGGTACGTCGGCGACGCGTACTGGCCGGTTTGCATGTCGAAGCTGTACTTGACGTCCTCGGCCAGCACTGGATCGCCGTTGGAAAAGCGCGCGCGCGGATCGAGCCGGAACGTGATCGACGACTTGTCGGGTGCGACCAGCATCTCCGCGGCGAGCAGTCCGTACATCGTGCGCGGCTCGTCGGCGCTCAGCGTCGCCAGCGTTTCGAGCATGAAGATGCCGATGCCGGCCGGTGCATTGCCCTTGACGGTGAACAGGTTGAACTTGTCGAAACTCGAGCGCCGGTCCGGGTTGCGCAGGTTGAGCGTGCCGCCCTTCGGTGCGTCCGGATTCACGTACTCGAAATGCTTGAAGTCGCGTGGATACTTCGGTTCGCCGAATGCCGCGTATGCATGCACCCATTGCCCGAGCGCGGCGCTGGCCGCGAAAGGCGGCAGCGCGAGCAGCAGGAACAGCGAAACGAGCGCACGCATCGGCAGGGTTCGGGCTGAAGCGGGCGGATCATCGCCTGCAACGCCCGCGCGCACAAGCGCGTCCCGTCGTCACCGCTGCGGCAGGCTTGCGCATGGCCGCGCACTGCACGCGGCACGAAGGATGACGTGAGCCGGACCGCCGTTGCGCGCAAACCAAACGTCGCGTTGGTCAGGTAATGCAGTGCAGTGGCAGACGACGCTTCCGCCCCGCAGCGGCGCTACGCCGGAATTTGGCGCATGCGCATCAGCGAACGCAGGCTCGGGGCCGGCGCCACGCCGCCTTCGAGATAGACGCACAGCAGTTTGAGGCGGCGTGTTCGCCGGCACGCCGCACGCAGCGCGAGCAGCAGCGGCACGGCGACCAGTGCGCCTCCGAAGCCCCACAGCCAGCCCCACAGCATCACCGACAGGAATACCGACAACGGACTCAGTCGGAGGCGCTGGCCAATCACCCACGGCGTGGCCAGATTGCTCTCGACCGCATGCAGCAGCACGAACACCGCCGGCGGAGCAAGCATTCCGACCCCGAGTCCGAACGTCATACCCCCGGCCAGGGTCAGCAGAAGCGCGATCGCAAGCGGGCCGAAATACGGCACGAAGTTGAGCAGCGCGGTCATCACGCCCCATAGCGCCGGATTCGGCAGGCCGATCAGATGCAGACACACTGCCGTCGCGAATCCGAGCGCGGAATTCACCAGGCTCATGGTCCCGAGATAGATACCGATCTCGCGCTGGGCCTGGCGTACGCCGCCGAGCAGCAGGGCGCGCGCGCGCCGGCGCGGCAGCGCTTCGACCGTACGCGACACGAGCCAGTATTCGGAGGTGAGAAAGAAGTAGAGAAGGATCACGGTGGCCGCCGCCGACAGCGAGAACGACACCAGGCGGCCGATGACGGCGCGTGTGATCGTCAGCCCCTCGGTCGCGATGCGTTCCGAGATCGGGTCGGGAGCGGCCGGCGCCGCAGCCTGCGCCACGCCGCGCTTGCTCGGGCGCGGAGACGCAGACGGTTCCGGATCGACCACCGCGCGCATGCGCGCCGCAGCTTCACCCATCTGCCTGAGCGTCACGGGCGCTCGCTCGACCCAGTCGGTAGCCGGCCCCGCAAGCAAGGCGCCCGACAGCGTGACCGCGCCCAGCAGCGACGCGACCACGATCGCCGCGCCAATCGGCGGCGGGATGCCCAGTCGACGCAGACGTCGCACCGGTCCGACCAGAAGGAAGGTCAGGGCGATCGCGATCGCCAGCGGCAGCAACAGCGGTTTCGCCCAATACAGCAGCCAGGCCAGCGCAACGACCGCCAGCACGGCCATCGGCCAGCGGCCCGCGGCCGCGGCGGTCAACGCTCGGCGTGGAGATTCGGCAGCGGAAGGCTGGGTCATGGCCCGCTTCGTGGCTCTTGCGCTCACAACAAATGCAGCCGCTCAGTCATGCCGTCGTGGTTCAGCATGATGGATACGCCGACGGTGGTCGAGCGGCCGCCGCCGAATCACCGCGCCGCGAATGCGCCGAATGCCTCCGGGCCGCGCCGCTCGTCAGTCGAGATTCACTTCGAAACCTGAAGCTGGTTATCGACGCCGACGACGCCATCGACGCGCTGGGCGATCTGCGTGGCACGTTCGCGTGCCTCGGCGCTCGGCGCGACGCCATGGAGGCTGACCCGTCCATCATTGGTGTCGACGTCGATGTTCAGTGCACTCAGCGCCGGGTCGCGCACCAGTTCGGCACTTACGCTGGCCGTGATCGCCGCGTCCTTGACCTTGTTGCCGGCGACGTCGATTGCCTTGCCGGCATCCGCGCTGGCCACGTCGACACCCTTCTTCACCTCCGCCGCGGCCTGGTCGGCCTGCTTGTTGACCTTCGAGATCGCCGAGTCGACCTTCTGACCGACGGTGCGGTTTTCCTGCCCGGAGTCGCAGCCGGCCAGGGCCATTGCGGCCGCAATCGCCAGCGCAACCGGCATGACGGACAAGCTCTGGATGTTCATGATGATCTCCTTTCATCCGAGTCGAACAATGTTGGAGCCTTCGACGCGCACGCGCTCGCCCACGCTCAGTCCACCCAGTTGCGCGACCGTGATCACGCGCGAACTGCCGTCGTCGAGTCGCACCGTCACGTCGAACGCGGCCACGCCTGCGCGCGACCGGTCCTTCTCGATGTTGTTGCCGACGACAGCGCCGCCGACCGCGCCGGCCACGGTCGCCGCAGTGCGGCCATTGCCGCCGCCGAACTGGTTGCCGATGACTGCGCCGAGCACGCCTCCGATCAGAGCGCCGGCACCTGTGTTGCGACGCTCCGCCGGCACTTCGGTAATGCGCGTGACGCGCCCGTATTGCGCATACGCAGCGCTATCGGCGCCGCTCACGACGCGGCCGGACGGATCCGCGGCGTCGGCGGATCCGACGGGAGCAGCACAGGCTGCCAGCAAGATGGTGCAGACGGCAACGATCGCCGGCCCAATCCAGTATCTCGACTTCCCGGTTTTCATGATCCATCTCCCATTCCAGTTGCCGCGGTCGACACGCCGAACCGAGGAGTTCGCGGCGCTTGCTGCGCGACCGCAGGCGGACGCGCCGGCGATCGCTCATATGCCGCGCAGGATGCCGATCAGGAAACTCGCGACCGCCAGGATGATGAACAGCACGAAAAGGATCTTCGCAATGCTGACCGCGCCGCTGGCGATGCCGGTGAATCCAAACAGCGCCGCCACCAGTGCGATGACAAAGAAGACCGCGGCGTAGTAAAGCATTGCTCCCTCCCTTGCCCGGCGCCGAGACCGCAACGGCCGCGCCCGGACGCAGCGATGTGCTGCGATGAGAGAACATTAGGCAGTCGCTGCATCGATCGCCATCGAACAAGCCGCCGCTGGCGCGTCGGTTGAACGCTTGAATCGCTGTAGGACGCCGCTGACAACGCGCGTCCTGATACCGCGACGATTTGCTCGCGAACGCGGCTCCGCGGCAGATCCCGCGATCGATCACCGCGCCATACAGTGGACCTATATCTGGGTTCTAGGCCGCTGCAGGCGCCGGCGCGAGTTCGACCTGCACCAGGCAGTCGTAGAAGGTCGGCGCGCGGCCGATGTCGGTCAGGCGCGGGCTCGTGACTTCGTTGGCGTTGCGGCCGTCGCGTGCGAGCTTCTTCCACCAGATCGACAACGCGACCACCACGCCCGGCCGCGCGCGATCGGTCACGCGGGCGGCGAGTTCGAACGAGCCGCGCTCGTTGAACACGCGCACGCGGTCGCCGTCGGCGATCCGGCGCGCGGCCGCGTCGTTCGGGTGGATCTCCAGATGCGGCTCGCCCTCGGCATCGCGCAGGCTCTGCACGTTGACGAAGGTGCTGTTGAGGAAATTGCGCGCCGGCGGCGAGATCATCGCGAGCGGAAACCGTTGCGCCAATCGAGGATTGCTGACCGGACCTTCGTGCGGCGGCACGTAGCCGGGCAGCGGATCGAGTCCCTGGTCGGCGAGCTGTTGCGACCAGAACTCGCACCTGCCGCTCGGCGTCGGGAAATTGCTGTCGGCAAACGGCGCGTAGGTCACAGGCACTTCGACACGCTGCCAGCCCTGCGTCTTCGCGATCTGCCAGTCGTAGTTCGCGGTCGGACCGGTGCGGCGAAACGCTCGCGCCGCGATCTCGTCGTCGCTCTCCGCGAAGCACGGCTCGGTGAACCCCATCTTCGCCGCCAGCCGGCGGAAGATCTCGGTATTCGGCAGTGCCTCGCCGAGCGGATCGATCGCCGCATTGTTGGCCACCACGTACAGGTGCCCATACGGCTTGACCACGTCGACCTGCTCGAGCTGCGTGGTGGCTGGCAGCACGTAGTCGGCATAGTCGGCCGTGTCGGTCAGGAAGTGCTCGAGCACGACGGTGAACAGGTCCTCGCGCGCAAAGCCTCGCTGCACCGTGCTGGCATCGGGCGCCACCGCGACCGGATTGCTGTCGTAGACGATCAGCGCGTCGATCGGCGGGTCCGAGTGCAGCAAGTCGTCGCCGATCGTCGCCATGTTGATCGTGCGCGGCGTGCGGCCGGCGAGCAGTTCCGGGTGGTACAGGTGCTCGGCGTCGACGTGGAACTCGCCGCTGGTGGACAGCAGTACGCCGCCGGCCGGGTCGCGCCAGTGGCCGGCCAGCGCCGGCAGGCAGGCGACCGCGCGCACTGCATTGCCACCGCCGGCCACCCGCTGCATGCCGTAATTCAGCCGGATCGCGGCCGGACGGATGTGCCAGTAATCGTGCGCGAGCTGCTCGATTTCCTGCGCCGTGATGCCGCACAGCCGCGCCACGCGCTGCGGATCGAACTCACGCGCGCGCGCCGCGAGCGGCTCGAAGCCGAGCGTGTGACGCTCGATGTATTCGCGGTCGAGCCAGCCCTCGCGGATCAGCACGTGCATGATGCCAAGCGCGAGCGCGCCGTCGGTGCCCGGCAGCAGTGCGATGTGCTGGTGGCACTTCTCGGCCGTCAGCGAGCGGTAAGGGTCGATCGCGATCAGCTTCGCGCCCTTGCGCTTGGCCTCCTGCGCGAAGCTCCACAGGTGCAGGTTCGACGCGATCGCATTGGTGCCCCAGAACACGATCAGCTTCGCGTCGGCGAACGCCTCCATCGCCGGGCCGGTGCGCGTGCCGAGCGTGTAGTGCATCGCTTCCGCGCCGGCAGTCGCACAGATGGTGCGGTCGAGGAAACTTGCGCCGAGCTTGTGGAAGAACCGCTGCGCCATCGACTCGCCCTGCACCAACCCCATCGTGCCGCAATAGCTGTAGGGCACGATCCGCTGCGGGTCGCCCGCGGCAATGGCCTTCAGCTTCGCGGCGATGTCATCGAGCGCCTCGTCCCACGACACGCGCGCGAATCTGCCCTCGCCCTTCCGGCCGATCCGCTTCAGCGGATGCAGGATGCGTTCCGGGTGATAGGTGCGCTCCAGGTACCGGCTGACCTTCGTGCACAGCGTGCCGCGCGTGGTCGGATGGTCGGGGTCGCCGGCGATCCGGATCGCAACTCGCCTGCCATTGTCGTTGCGCACCGTGACCCGCATCGCGCAGGTGTCGGGGCAGTCGTGCGGGCAGGCGGCCCGGACGACCTCGAGGGACGGATCGGCAATCGACATGCCGGGATGCTAGCTCATGCCGATGCGTCTCGACCGCAGCGCGGAGCATGCGCCCCCTTCGGTCAGTGTCCCAGCCATCGCAGCAACGCATGCAGCAGCGCAGCCGGAATGATCAAGAACAATCCGGACACCGCGGCCGACAGGATGATCAGCAGGTAGACGGCGAAGCCGCCGAGGACGAAGCACAACCCGTAGGCGCCGATCAGCAGCGCACGCAGCGACGCAGGCAGGTTCGCGAACCAGCCGGCGCCGACCGGCTGCAAGTGTGCGCCCATCTTCGCCAGCGCCTTTTCACGCGCAGACAGCGGCGGGAAGATCGGCACCACCGACGCGCTGAGGATCGACCCTCCGGCGGCCACGCCCATGCCGACCACGGCGAGGTGCGACGCCCAGGGCGGCAACTGCCGCGACGTCCCGGAGCGCGCAATCGCGGCGAGCGCGCCGGCGAGCGCATCGGGGTCGCGCGTCAAACGCACCGCCGCCGCGTCGGCCATGTACTTGCGGCTCCGCCAGGCGAGCGAGATCAGCGGCGCGAGCACGAACGTGCCCACCAGACCGGCGACGAATCCGGCGAACATCACCGGCCCCATCAGCGGCATCTGCGCCCACTCGCGCCAGGTCAGCCGGTCGCTGCCGCGCTTCGCTGCATCGTTCGCCTGCGCCTGTGACTCATCGGCGCGCATCGGATCGCTCAGCTGCTCCATCAGCCGCGCCGCGGACGCCGCGGTCGGCAGCATCAGCGTGCGCAGCAGGACCACGGTGCTGCGCCAAGCGTTGCGGTCGGTCAGCGTCGCCGTCAGCCGCGCCATCAACGCGAACAGCGCGAGCGTCGTCGCGGCGCGCAACCCGATCTTCATGTCGCCGTCCGCAATCGATGCGATCAGATGCGCGACCGCGCCCTGCATCTGTTCCCGGTTCAGCGCCTGCAACAGACCCTCGCCGATCATGACCGTCGTGCGCTGCTCGTCGCGGCCGCACACCGCGGCGTTGACCCCGCCCGGAACGATCAGCACGCGCGGCTTCGGGATCGCGGCGGCGATCGCCATCTCCTCGACGACATTGGCGATGCGCTGCTCGGCCAGCACGCTGCGGTCGGGTGCGTGTCCGGGCAGATCCCCGACGTCGAACAGCGGCGAGGTGCGGAGCGCGCGCCGCAGCACGGCACCGACGATTGCCATCAGCAGCAGGCCGGGAAGCGCGGCGAGCGCAGTGACACCGATCACCTCGCTCGCAGTGACGTGCCTGC
>JBAIYN010000472.1:0-1593 GCA_037915775.1 Burkholderiales bacterium
TGCTGACGCAGGTCGCTCGCACGCACGACGCGCTGGTGACGGTCGAGGAAAACGTCGTGGCAGGCGGTGCGGGGTCCGGCTGCGCGGAAGCGCTGGCGGAAATCGGCATCGTCAAACCGATCCTGCACCTCGGTCTGCCGGACAATTTCATCGACCACGGCGATCCCGCGCGGCTGCTGGCAGCGGTGGGTCTCGACGCGATCGGCATCGAGCAGTCGATCCGCGTCCGCTTCGGCGACCTGCAGGCGCAGCCGCGGCTGGTGAAGTCGGCCTGATTGTCCGCTCCGCGATGAAACCAGTCGCGGTGTTCCAGCATTCCCCCGAGGCCGGTCCGGGCTTCCTTGCCGATTGGGCCGCGGAGCAACGCATCCCGATTCAGTTGATCCGTGTCGACCGCGGTGAGCCGGTGCCGAAAGCCGCCGACCCGTTCAGCGGGCTGTGCTTCATGGGCGGACCGATGAGCGTGAACGATCCTCTGCCGTGGATCGACCAGGAGCTCGCACTGATCCGCGACGCCGACGCGCACCGCATTCCGGTGATTGGCCATTGCCTCGGCGGGCAACTGCTCGCGCGGGCGCTGGGCGGTGCCGTCTCGCGCAATCCAACCAAGGAGATCGGCTGGGGGCACCTGCGCGTGACCAACGCTGCGGCCGCGCTCGAATGGCTGGGCAGCGACGCAACCGATGCGCCGGAGTTCTTTCAGTGGCATGGCGATACGTTTTCACTGCCTCCCGGCGCAGTGAACTTCCTGGCCAGCGACCTGTGCGCCAACCAGGCGTTCGTGATCGAGCGCGACGGTTGCGCGCATCTCGGCATGCAGTTCCATTGCGAGATGACGCCGGCTCTGGTGCGCGAGTGGGCGCTGGATGCCGAAAGCGCCCGCGAGATCGCGGAGGAACGCCGGCAGACCGGTGGCCTGGGCGTCAGTGACGCGGATGCGATGCTGCTCGAGGTCGAGGCGCGCACGGCCGCCATGAACGCACTGGCGGCGTGCCTGTATGCGCGCTGGGCGCAGGGCCTGCGGTAGCGGCTAACGTCGCTGCGCCTCGGCAATTCGATCGCGCAGATGCGCGACGCTGCGCATTTCTCGCAGCTCGGCTGGCAGCGAGTTAAGCAGGGCGCGCGCCTCGTCGAGCAGCGCCTTACCCTGTTCCGGATTGGCCAGAGCGGCGGCGTACAGCACGCCGGCCATCTCGGACTTCACTGTCTCATTCTCCTTGTTCCTTGCGGCGTAACCGCGATACAGCTCGACCACAGGTTCGATCGTTTGCCGCGCTTCGCTTAAGCGCCCCAGCCGCGCGAGCATTGCCGCGTGCAGCGCCACTTCGACGGCCGCCTCGCGCTGCTCGAACTGATTGCGCACGGGCGTGCGCTTGCGGTATTCCACAGTGGCGCGGAAATGCTTCTCGGCGCCGGAGAAATCGTTGGTCCACTCGGCAGCGCTGCCCAGCGCAAAGCTCAGCCGGCGCAGCAGTTCGGCTTGCTGCTGGCGGGAGAATTCGGCTTCCGGCTTCAGTTTCTCAACCTGGACGCGCGCACGGTCGGCGAGGCTGCGGGTGCGCGCAAAGTCGCCCACGCTGAGTGCTGCCTCCG
>JBAIYN010000611.1:0-5360 GCA_037915775.1 Burkholderiales bacterium
CGGTCACGTCGCTCGCCGGCTGCGAGACGATGGGCGGCCGCAGGTCGCTTGGCCACGTGGTCGTGATCGGCGCCGGCTACGGCGGCGCGACCACCGCCAAATACCTGCGCCTGTGGTCCGAGGGCGCGATCGACGTCACGCTGGTCGACCCGAACGAGGCGTTCATCTCGTGCCCGATGTCGAACCTCGTTCTCGGCGGCAGCCGGACACTGGCCGACATCACCGTCGCGTACACCGGGCTGGACAAATTCGGCGTGAAGCGGATGCGCGACGCGGTGACGGGGATCGACGCCGGCAAGCGCCAGATGCGGCTCGCGTCGGGTGCAACTCTCGCCTACGACCGCCTCGTCGTCTCGCCCGGCATCGAGTTCATGTGGGAGAACGTGCGCGGCATGTCGGCCGCCGCGGCGGAGACGATCCCGCACGCGTGGAAGGCCGGTCCGCAGACGTTGCTGCTGCGCCGGCAGCTCGAGGCGATGGCCGACGGCGGCACCGTCGTGATGAGCGTGCCGCTTGCGCCGTATCGCTGCCCGCCGGGACCTTACGAACGCGCGTGTCAGATTGCCTCCTACCTGAAGGCGCACAAGCCAAGATCCAAGCTGATCCTGCTCGATGCGAACCCCGACTACGTATCGAAGAAGCCGCTGTTCTCGCGCGTGTTCGGCGAGGATTACAAGGGGATCATCGAATACCGCACCAACTCACCCGTCGGCGAGGTCGACGTGGCCGGCAAGACCTTCGTGCTCGACCTCGGCGACCGCGTCAAGGGGGATGTGCTGAACCTGATCCCGCCCCAGCGCGCGGCCGACATCGCACGCGACGCTGGACTGATCACCGCGAACAACCGCTGGTGCGAGGTGGACTGGACCTCGATGGAATCGGTCAAGGTCAAGGGAGTGCATGTGCTCGGCGATGCAACCTTGTCGGCGCCGCTGATGCCGAAGAGCGGCCACATGGCGAACCAGCACGGCAAGGCGGCCGCGGCGGCGATCGTCGAACTGTTGAACGGCAGAAGTCCGATTCCGCCGATGATGGCCAACACCTGCTACAGCTACCTCGACGACAAGAACGCGGTGCACGTGGCGAGCGTGCATCGGTATGTGCCGGAGAAGAAGACGCTCGAAGTGGTCGCCGGGTCCAGCGGCATCTCGACCCAGGATCGCAATTCCTGGGCGATCGAGGGGGCCCTCGCGTGGAGCTGGGCGCTGACGATCTGGGCCGACATGTTGGCCTAGGATCGCTCAGGCGCCGGAAGCGCGGTCGCGGAACGCGATCGCGCTGGCCTTTTCCGGATAGCGCGCCGCCTTGTCCGCATAGTAGGCGCGAATCATGGCGAGGTCGCTCGCTTCGTCGCCGGTCATGCGGACAAATTCGGTGACGCCGATTCGCTTGCGCGCGTAGTCGATATAGGCAAGACCGACCGGCAGGTCGAGCTTCAGCGCGAGGTAGTAGAAGCCGGTGCGCAGGAACGGCTGATGCTTGCGCGTGCCCTCCGGCGACAGTGCGAGCCAGAAGAAATCCTCCTTCTGCATCAGCGCGGCGAGTTGTTCGACGGCGCCGCTGGCGTGATGTCGATCCACCGGGCGCCCGCCCCACAGGTACATCAGCCGACCGAGGGTCGCGCCCGTGAAGCCCCGGAACAGGCTTTCCTTGCCGACGAAATGCAACGGCACCGCGATCACCCACTTGGCGAGCAGCCCGATCACGAAGTCCCAGTTCGACGTGTGCGGGTAGACGATCGCCACGCCCTTCGGTCCCGGCATGCCGTTGAAATCAACGCGCCAGCCGAAGAGTCCGAGCAGCCAGCGCGCGAACGCCGCAAGCATCAGTGCTTGCCGGTCGAGCCGAAGCCGCCGGCGCCGCGTGTGCTTTCGATGAACTCGTCGACCACGTTGAGCCGCACCTTCACCACCGGAACAATCACCATCTGTGCGATGCGCTCGAGCGGCTGGATCGTGAAGGGCTCGCGGCCGCGGTTCCAGCACGACACCATGATCTGCCCCTGGTAGTCGGAGTCGATCAGTCCGACCAGATTGCCGAGCACGATGCCATGCTTGTGACCCAGTCCCGAGCGCGGCAGGATCATCGCCGCATAGCCGGGATCCGCGAGGTGGATCGCGATGCCGGTCGGAATCAGCTGCGCGTCGCCCGCGCGCAGCACCTCGGGTGCGTCGATGCAGGCGCGCAGATCAAGCCCCGCCGCGCCCTCCGTCGCGTAATGCGGCAACTGGTCGCGCAGCCTCTCGTCGAGCAGCCTGATGTCGAGCTTCATCCGCGCTTCCTCTGCGCCATGTCGAGCGCCTGTGCCAGCTTCGAGCGGACGTCGGGCTGGCCGCTGCGCAATTCCGCGGACACCGACTTTGCGGCGCGCCAGATCAGGAAGATACCCACCGCAATCGCGATCACCCCGGCATCGCCGACCAGGCCAAGCAGCAGAAAGAAGATCCCGACCACGCCCAGCACGATGTTCCCGACCAGTGTCGCGGGCAGTGCGCCGGCCGCGGGCTTGCGGGATGCCGGCGCAGACGGCGCCTGCCCGGCGTGGCGCTGCACGTCGGGGCCAGGCTCCTGCGCGTGCGCCTGCACGTGCGCCATCTGCCGTCGCTCGATTTCCTCCAGGTACGCGACGAAGTCGCCGTTCTTTGGCTCTTCCGCCGGCAGGTTCATCTGTGCTCCAGCCGCGCAGCAATCTCGGCGACAATGCGGCGCGCGTGTTCGAGCTTGCTCGCGCGCGGCAGCGTCGTGACGCCGATCGCGTCGACGAGGTGCAACTCGCTTTCGTCTGCGCCCAGCGCGTCCTGCGCGCGGTTGGCGATGATCAGCGGTATCCGTTTCGATTCCAGCTTGGCCTGCGCGTAGGTGATCACGTTGTCGCTCTCGGCCGCGAAGCCGACGCAGTAAGGCGGCTTCCTGAGCGCGGCGACGTCCGCCAGGATGTCCGGATTCGCCTCGAAGCGCAGTGACGGCGGCGCGCCTCTGACCTTCTTCAGCTTGCTGGCGCTCGGATTGGCGACGCGCCAGTCCGCGACCGCAGCCACCGCGATGAACACCTGTGCGCGCCGCGCGTAACCCATCACCGCGTCGTGCATTTCACGCGCCGTCTGCACGTCCACGCGCTGCACGCCACGCGGCGTCGGCAGCGATGTCGGCCCGGCGACGAGCGTCACCAACGCGCCGGCCTCGCGCGCTGCGCGCGCGATCGCAAACCCCATTTTTCCCGACGAAAGGTTCGTGATCCCGCGCACGGGGTCGATCGGCTCGAATGTCGGGCCGGCCGTGATCAGCACGCGGCGGTCGGCCAGTACCTTGGGCTGGAAGAACGCAACGATCTCCTCGCGCAGTTCGTGCGCCTCCAGCATCCGCCCCAGTCCGACCTCGCCGCAGGCCTGGTCGCCGCTGGCGGGGCCGAGGATGACAGCGCCGTCGGCCCGGACCTGCGCGACGTTGCGTTGTGTCGCAGGGTTTTCCCACATCTCAACGTTCATTGCCGGCGCCAGCAGCAGCGGCACGTCCTGGCGGCGCGCGACGACCAGCGTGGACAACAGGTCGTCGGCCAGGCCATGCGCCGCCTTGGCGATGAAGTGCGCCGAAGCCGGCGCGACGACGATCGC
The DNA here is from genome assembly GCA_037915775.1 of Burkholderiales bacterium. GTDB lineage: Bacteria > Pseudomonadota > Gammaproteobacteria > Burkholderiales > Burkholderiaceae_F > JAKOQB01. Next base: position 3,612 of record JBAIYN010000611.1, read on the forward strand.
GTCGACGCCGCGCGACAGCGCAATGTGCGGCATTGCATCGTCGACGGCGCCGCCCTCCGACTGCCATTGGTCGACGAAGACCGCCTTCCCGGTCAGCGCCTGCAGTGTGGTGGCGGTGACGAATTGCAGGGCGCCGCGCGTCATCACGACCTGCACGTCGGCGCCGTCGTCCTGCAGCCGTCGCGCCAGTTCGCACGCCTTGTACGCGGCGATTCCGCCGGTCATGCCGAGCACGATGCGCTTGCCGCTCAGATCCATGGGGCACAGATTACTTTGATTTCCACACCCGCAACAGTTCGTCGAGGATCAGCAGCGTTGCGCCGGTGACGATTGCCGAATCGGCAAGGTTGAATGCCGGCCAGTGCCAGCCTTGCCAGTGAAAATCGAGAAAGTCGATCACGTGGCCGTGCATCAGCCGGTCGATCACGTTGCCGATTGCGCCGCCCAGGATCAGCGCGAGCGAGAACGAGAACAGCCGCTGCGCGCCGTGGCGCGCGAGAAGGTAGACGATGAACAGCGACGCGACGATGCCGATCACGGTGAAGAACCGGCTCTGCCAGCCCGATGCGCTGGCGAGGAACGAAAACGCTGCGCCCTTGTTGTAGGTGAGGACCAGATTGAAGTAGCTCGTGATCGGGCGCACGTCGCCGAACTGGAACGTGCGCTCGATCACGGTCTTGGACAACTGGTCGGCCAGCACGATGACCACCGCCAGGCCGAGCCAGGGCAGCAGTCTCTGCCGCCAGTTCTTCGCGCCGCCGCTCGCCATCAGGCCGCCATGCGGGCTTCGCCCGCGCCGAACAGGTTGCTCACGCAGCGGCCGCACAGGGTCGGGTGGTCGGCGGCCGCACCCACATCGGCGCGCCAGTGCCAGCAGCGATCGCACTTGCGCTGCGTGGTCGGCGTCACGCTGATCTTCTCGTCGGCGGCCGTGCCGACCTGGCGCAGCGTGGCGCGGCTCGTGATCAGCACGAACTTGAGATCCTCGCCGAGCGTGGCGAGCAGCGCATGACGTTCGCCTGCCGCATCGATGTCGACTTCGGCCTGCAGAGACGAGCCGAGCTGACCCGCCTCGCGCAGCGTTTCGATCTGCTTCAGAACCTCGGCGCGAGCTGCGCGGATTTGGGTCCACTTGGCGAGCAGCGCCTCGTGCCCCGGCACCGGCGGCAACTCGTGATAGACCTCGGTGAAGATCGTCGCGTTCGCATCGCGCACGAAGACCCGGTACGCCTCCTCGGCGGTGAAGGACAGGTACGGCGCCATCAGCCGCAACAGGCTCGCCGTGACGTGCCATAGCGCGGTCTGCGCCGAGCGTCGCGCGTACGACTTCGGCGCGGTCGTGTACAGCCGGTCCTTCAGGATGTCGAGGTAGAACGCACCCAGGTCCTCGGAACAGAAGATCTGCAGGCGCGCGATCACCGGGTGGAATTCGAACCGATCGCAGTTCGCCTGCGCCTCCGCCTGCATCTGCGCGCTGAGCGCGATCGCGTAGCGGTCGATCTCGACCAGCTCGCCGATCGGCACGGCGTCCTTTGCGATGTCGAAATCGCTGGTGTTCGCGAGCAGGAAGCGCAGCGTGTTGCGGATGCGGCGGTAGCTTTCGACCACGCGCTTCAGGATCTCGTCGCCGATCGACATCTCGCCCGAGTAATCGGTCGATGCGACCCACAGCCGCATGATCTCTGCGCCCATCTTGTCGGCAAGCTCGCGCGGGTCGATGCCGTTGCCGAGCGATTTGCTCATCTTGCG
>JBAIYN010000396.1:0-2839 GCA_037915775.1 Burkholderiales bacterium
CCGTCCATCACGCGCATCATCACGGCGTCGAGCCAGCGGATGTAGCCGGTCACCAGTCCGATCACCAGCCCGATCAGCGTCGACAGCAGCGCGACCGCCAGCCCGACCGTCAGCGATACGCGGGAGCCGTAGATCACGCGGCTGTAGACGTCGCGGCCCAGCATGTCGGTGCCGAACCAGAACTCGGCTCCCGGCGGCTTCAGGCGACGGATCGGGGAGACCGCGAGCGGATCGGTGGTGCCGAGCCACGGCGCCGCGATCGCGATCGCGATCATCGCAGCGAGCACGATCGCGCCGGCGATCGCGGTCGGGTGGCGCCGGAAAGCGTCCTTGAAGCGCTGCCAGGTCGGCGACGCCGAGCGCGGGGCCTCGATCGCGACGGCGCTCATCTCAATACCGGATCCGCGGGTCGAACAGCGAGTAGGAGAGATCGACCACCAAATTGACGATCACGTACGCGGCGGAAAACAGCAGAGTGACGCCCTGGATGATCGGGTAGTCGCGCCGCAGGATCGCATCGACCGTCAGGCGCCCGATGCCGGGGATCGCGAACACGGTCTCGGTCACCACGACTCCGCCGATCAGCAGCGCCACCCCGATGCCGATGATGGTGACGATCGGCACCGCCGCGTTCTTCAGCGCGTGCCGCGTCAGCACGGTACCCGGCGCGAGCCCCTTGGCGTTGGCGGTCCGCACGTAATCCTGCGCCAGCACGTCGAGCATGCTGGCGCGCGTGATGCGCGCGATCAGCGCCATGTACACGAGCCCCAGCGCCACGCTCGGCAGGATCATGTGGCGGATGAACGGTCCGAAGCCGTCGCGGATGCTGCGGTAGCCCTGCACCGGCAGCCAGTCGAGCTGGATCGAGAACAACAGGATCAGCCCGTACGCGATCACGAACACCGGCACCGAGAAGCCGAGCACGGACAACGCCATCACGACGCGGTCGAGCCAGCCGCCCGCGCGCGCCGCGGCCAGCACGCCGAGTGGAACCGCCAGTCCGACCGACACGATCAGCGTGCAGATCGTCAGCGCGACGGTGGGCTCGATCCGCTGTCCGATCAGCGTCGCGACCGGCAGGTTGGTGAAGATCGATGTGCCCAGATCGCCGTGCGCCAGCGCCCACAGCCAGTGGCCGAAGCGCACGAAGTACGGCTGGTCGAGGCCTAGTTGTGCGCGGATGCGCGCGATGTCCTCCGCGGTCGCGATGTCGCCCGCGATCACCGCCGCCGGATCGCCCGGGCTGATGTACAGCAGCGAAAAGACGAACAGCGCGACGATCGCCATCACCGGAATGGTGGCGAGCAGGCGTTTGACGACGTAGCGGAGCATGCGGACAGCAATGTCGTCCCCGCGAAAGCGGGGACCCAGTCAATCGACGCTGCTGGATTCCCGCTTGCGCGGGAATGACACCGTTACTTCTTCTCCACGTTCCACAGGAACGTCACCGGCGACACGATCACGCCGGAGAGATTCGTGCGATACGCGGTGGGGATGATGAACTGCGCGGTCGGGATGTAGGGCACGGTCTCGAACGCGCGCTTCTGCATCTCCTCGGCGACCTTCTTCTGCTCGGCCGGCGTCGGCGCGGCGAACCAGGCGTCACGCAGCTCCTCCAGCTTCGGGTCATTCGGCCAGCCGAACCACGCCTTCTCTCCGTTGCCGCGCAGCGGCGAATTCAGCGCCGGCGACGTGATGTCCGGGCCGACGAACCACGTATGGAAAATGCTCCAGCCGCCCTTCTCGACCGGCTCCTTCGAAGAGCGGCGAGTGATCAGCGTGCCCCAGTCGCTGGCTGCGAGTTCGACGTTCAGGCCGATCTTGCGCAGCAGTTCCTGCGTGACGAGCGCCTGCGCGTGCACGATCGGCTGATCCGTGGCGTCCATCAGAATGATCTTCTCGCCCTTGTAGCCCGCCTCCTTGACCAGCGCCTTCGCCTTGTCGAAATCGCGCTTGCCGGTCAGTGCCTCCGAGCCGGCGGTGTTTGCCAGCGGCGTGCCGCAGGTGAAGAACGACGGGCAGGGCTTGCCGTTCTTCGGGTCGCCGGCGATCGCGATCGCGTAGTCCTTCTGGTCCACCACCGCGAGCACGGCCTGCCGCATCTTCTGGTTATTGAACGGGGGCTGCAGGTGGTTGAAGCGCAGGATGCCGATCGAGCCGAGCGGGTCGGTGTTGTCGACCTTGACGTCCTTGTTCTTCGCCACGACCGGGATCAGGTCTGGCGGCAGCTGCTGCCACCAGTCGACCTCACCGTTGTTCAGCGCCGCCGCGGCGGTGGCTGAATCCGGGATGTAGATCCACTCGACGCGATCGACCTTGACGACCTTGCCGCCGGCGCCCCACGACGGCGGCTCCTTGCGCGGCACGTAGTCGGTGTTCTTCACGTATACGACCTTGCTGCCCGGCACCCACTCGGACTTGACCATCTTGAACGGGCCGGAGCCGGTCGGATCGGTGATCTGCGTGAACGCGTCGGTCTTGGCGATGCGCTCGGGCATGATGAACGGCACGTTGGACGAGGGTTTCCCCAGCGCGTCGAGCACGTACGGGAACGGCTTCTTCAGCTTCAGGCGGAACGTCTTGTCGTTGACGGCGCTCCACGAGTCCGTCATCTCCGCCAGCTTCTGCCCGAACACGTCGCGCTTGGCCCAGCGCTCGATCGACGCGATGCAGTCGGCCGACCGCACCGGCTGGCCGTCGTGGAACTTCAGTCCGTCGCGCAGCGTGAACGTGTAGGTCAGGCCGTCCTTGCTGACGTCCCACTTGTCGACCATCTGCGGCTGGATGTGGAAGTTGGCGTCGGTCGCGAACAGCACGTCGTAGACCATGTAACCGTGGT
>JBAIYN010000055.1:0-1501 GCA_037915775.1 Burkholderiales bacterium
CGCGACGAAGCCGATGTAGACCACCGCCACCAGCGAGATCGCGATGATGAACCACGCCAGTTCGTGCGACGCATCGGGCACGATCGGCAGCGAGAAGCGCACGAAGCCGTACGCCCCCAGCTTCAGCATGATCGCCGCCAGCACCACCGAGCCGCCGGTCGGCGCCTCGACGTGCGCATCGGGCAGCCAAGTGTGCACCGGCCACATCGGCACCTTGACCGCGAACGCGGCAAAGAACGCGAGGAAGAGAAGCACCTGCGCGGCGAGCGGGATCTTCAGCCGGTACCAGCCGAACAGGTCGAAGCTGCCGCTCGCCGCGTAGTAGAGGTAGATCAGCGCCACCAGCATCAGCAGCGAGCCGGCCAGCGTGAAGAGGAAGAACTTGAACGCCGCGTACACGCGGTTCGGGCCGCCCCAGACGCCGATGATGATGTACATCGGGATCAGCGTGGCCTCGAAGAAGATGTAGAACAGCAAGCCGTCGACCGCGGTGAACACGCCGATCATCAGGCCGGACAGGATCAGGAACGCGGCGTTGTACTGCGCGACCTTCTGCTCGATGACTTCCCAGCCGGCGATGACGACGATCACGGTGGTGAACGCCGTCAGCAGCACGAACCAGATCGAGATGCCGTCGATTCCGAGCTGGTACCAGGCGTTCAGCCGTCCGATCCACATTACCTTCTCGGTGAACTGCAGGGCGCCGACCGCCGGATCGAAGTGCAGGTAGAGCCGGATCGTAACCAGCAGGCCGAGCAGCGCGCCGGCCAGTGCGACGGTCCTGATCACGCCGGCGTTCTGGTCGCGACCGGCCGCGAGGATCACCAGACCGAAGAAGATCGGAATCCAGATCGCGAGGCTGAGCCAGGGATAGGTATTCATTCTTGTTGTTCTCGTCCGGCGCTCAGCGACCCGACATCACGTAAGGCAGGGTGAGATAGAAGAAGAGCACGACGCCGATGCCGACCAACATCGCGAACGCGTAGTGATAGATGTAGCCCGACTGCGCGAAGCGGATCACGCTGGCGAACCAGGCCACCAGGCGCGCGCTGCCGTTGATCGCGATGTTGTCGATCACGCCGACGTCGCCGCCCTTCCAAAGTCCGCGCCCGATCAGCCGTGCGCCGCCGGCGAACACGATTTCGTTGATGCGGTCCAGGTAATACTTGTTGTCGAGCAGGCGGTAGATCAGCGCAAAGCGCGCCGCGATCGCGTCCGGAATGTCGGGTCGCTTCAGGTAGAAGAACCAGGCCAGAGCGACACCGGCCAGCGACAGCAGGAACGGCGCCGTCTCGAGCGCGTGCAGCGCCATGGCGGTGGCGCTGCTGAAGTGCTCCTTCAGCACGTCCATCGCGGCGTGCCGCTCCAGGTTCACCACGATCGAGCTGCCGAAGAAATCGCTGAACAGGAATTTGTCGATCGCGACGAAGCCGATCACCACCGACGGGATCGCCAGCAGCACGAGAGGCACCCAGACCACCGCCGGGGACTCGTGCGGCTT
>JBAIYN010000666.1:0-2942 GCA_037915775.1 Burkholderiales bacterium
ATGATGAAGCGTGAATTTGCGTGCGATCAAATCGCACAGGTCATCCTGATCGACGACGCGAAGACGCGCGTGACCTGCGCATGGCATTCAGCGCATGCTGGGTGACAGGCATCACAGACGCATGCGCGAACGCAGCGTCCACTCACCTTGAAAAATGGCGCGCATGCGCCGAGTGGATTAGCGCCGAGAGGGCAACCCGCCTATGTGGAGCTGCGCGCAGGCAGTCCGGCGACAAGTGCGCGTGGATGCGCGATCACAAGGACGACAACAGATCCGGCGGCTGATCGAGCGCGGCTTCATCGAGCGGCCGACGTCGGGCACGATGAAGTCACTGGATGCGCGCGCCGATTGCGCCGCCCGGCTTTCGGCGCGCAGCCGACCTGCGATCTTTCAACGATCCTTGATGATGTACGGCGTGAGGCCGCTGTCGAGCACGAAGATCGTGTAGACCGAGCCCGACGCGAGCGCAACCGTTTCCGTCACCGGTGCGACCGCGGGCTCGATCAATTGCAGAACCGAGGTGCTCGACCCGGTCACCCCCACGTAGGGCGAAGCGGCGCCGTAGGCAACCGAGTTGGCGGCAGCGACATTGTTGTCGTACAAGGTCAGGCCGCCCGGCGCCGTCACGGCGGCGTTGACCAGGCGCAGGTTCACGAGGCCGCCGGTCGGCTGGTGATTGTCGTCGCTGAACATCGACACGAGGGGCGACGACGGCGTGCCGTACACGAGAATCGTGAAATCGCCGCCAACGGAAAACGTCGCGGCGGGAACACTGGCGAGCGCGGCCCCGGCGACGCTGATCGAGTAGGTGGAGGCGTCGCCCGGCACCAGCGTGTATGCGCCCGGATTGGGCGCGAACACCGGGGCGAGCGAGGTCGTGCCCACGGTGGCAGCGACCGCCGAGCTGCCGCTCGACGGCAGAGCGGATACGACGCGCACCCGCGCGTTGGTTGCCGGCGCGAACTGGACGCTACCCGCCTGCGTGATCAGTACGCCGTTGACCAGGGCGCCGCCGGGCGTGCTGGTGAATACCAGCGTCTGCACCTGCGCACCGGTGACCGACACGGAGGAGAGATGAAACCGCACGTCGCTGCGGTTGCCCGCCGCGGTGGCGATGATGTCGTAGGTGCCCGCGACCATCGTCGCCGGCGCAGTCGAGCCGCTCGCGTACTGGAACGTCGGCGCCAGTCCGGTCAGCGTGGTGATTCCGGGCGCGGTGACATACACGTCGAGCGGCCCGGCGTCGTAGGACAGGTTGTCGACATTGATCGAACCGTAGCCGCTCGGCGGCGTGGTCTGGCTCTCGGCGTAGATCGAGGTCTGGATTGCGCCTTCGCGGTCATAGGCGAGCAGGGTGTAGTTCTGGCCGCTGTTCAGCGTCACGCTTTGCGTGACGGTTGTCAGTGCTGCGCTCGTGCTGGCGACCGTGACCGTGTAGTTGCCGGAACTCAGCGACGCGAAGCTGCTGGCGCTGGCCGCCGCGACACCGGAGAACTGCGTGTTCCCGTTCAGGCTGACGGTCAGCGTCGCGTCCTTGGTCGCGTTCACGACCCGGAGCGTCGCAGTGCCGCTGCTACCGCCACCGCCGCTGCCGCTGCCGCACGCTGCGAGTACTCCTGCCAACGCAGCGACGGCGATCGTTTTCAGGGCTCTGCTCCAGGAACTCACCATCTCCTCCAGTTTCGATTTGTGATTCGTTGACGCCGCCCCGTTGGCGGATCGCCGAGTCTCGCGACAGGGCTGGCAGGGGCAGGTGCGGACAAGCGCTCGCCAAAAGTCGCGACGATGCGACCTGATCCGTTCGATTATCTGGGGCCGGACGTCGCGATTTGCTGCGCCAATGTGACGACGCGTAACGGATTGCAACGCGGCCCGCGCACTGCGCAAGCCGTGCGTCCGTCGATGGCTTGCTCGAAAGCGTTAACCGGCCGATGCAGAACCGTTAACCGCGTGCAACAGCCACGAACGGCCTGTGTGCTGCCCGACCTTTGCATTGCAGGGTGTAACGAATGCAGTCAATCGCATCGCTATTCCACAGAATGCGCGCTGCCGAAGGCGGCTAGAAAAGCGCGCGACAAGCCCGCACCGGCGTCGATTGCGTCGGGCCGCCCGCCAACCACGGTCGGGCCGCAAGCGGACGTTGCTTTGTTCATCGAACCGAAGGGATCGGCACCATGTCTTCGATCAACGGCTCGGCCACTACCTACAGTCTTTCGGCCGCTCTGCTGCGGTCACACCGCGACCGCGGCGCGACGGACGCAGTGCGGGATCGCGACGCGGAAAGCGCCGGCCAGGGGCGGAGCGGCTCAGAGCAGGGCGGGCGGCACGAGCTGAACGAACTCGGTCTGATCGTGTGCCAGTGTCTGCGGCAACTTGGGGCCGTCCCTGCCGACCCGCAGTCGCCGGACCGTCTAGGAACATTGCGCACGTTGCTGCATGACCTGACGCGAGAACTGCGGCAAGCAGATTCGTATCAGGTCTCGACAGACGAGGCCGGCGTCGCCCGCGCGACATGGTCCACGCGCTTTCTCGATGATGTCGCCCTGCAACTGCAGCGGCTCGTGCAGCAGTCGAGATCGGTGGACCCGGAGGGCGCTCCAGGCTTTGGCACATTGAACGCCGATCCCGCTCCGGAGGCCGGCACCGTCGACGTCGCGCACCCGAATGCACCCGGTCCCGCGCAGCAGACCGCTCCGGCGCGGGTGTCGCTGCAGGACTTTCTGCATGCCATCGCGCGCAACCTGAACGGCTTCCCGCAAGGGGTCGCCGACGCATCGTCTGCCGTTGCTGGCCGCAACTCCTGGCGACCCTGACGCTCTGCAACGGGGTCCGGCGCCGAAACAGACCGACCTGCAGCGCGCAAGCACTTCACTGCAACACGAACGAGCCGGGCCGCCCCGGTGTCGCAGACGGCCCGACAGCACAGCGGACCTACTTCACCG
>JBAIYN010000464.1:0-10065 GCA_037915775.1 Burkholderiales bacterium
CCGCACGCACGCGCGACACCAGCTCACGCGGCGAAAACGGCTTGACGACATAATCGTCCGCGCCCGCGTCGAGGCCGGCCACACGGTCGCTCTCGGCACCCTTCGCGGTCAGGATGATCACCGGCAGACCCCGCGTGCGCTCCTCTGCGCGCAGTTCTCGCAGCAGCTCGATGCCGGGACGGTCGGGCAGCATCCAGTCGAGGATCACCAGGTCGGGCAGTCGTTCGCGGATCGCCGACTGTGCGGCGCCGGCCGAATCGGCACGCCGCACCTGGAAGCCGTTGCTGGTGCACGTGTACGAGACCAGTTCCTGGATCGCAGGCTCGTCTTCGATGACGAGGATCGACGCCGGCATCCGTCAAGCCTCTCGCACCGCCTGCGCGACGACCTCGGGCGGAACGTGCCGCACGTCCTGGCCCTGCGCGATGAAGATCACGTGTTCGGCGATGTTCTTTGCATGGTCGCCGACACGCTCGATCGCCTTTGCGACCCAGATCGTGTCGATCGCCGCGGAAATCACGCGCGGGTCTTCCATCATGAACGTGATCAGCTGACGCAGGATCGCGCGGAACCGGTCGTCGATTCCCTTGTCCTCGCGGATGATCGCGGCCGCCGCCACCGCGTCGAGACGGGCGAACGCATCGAGCGCGCCGCGCAGCATCTGGCCCGCCGTGTCGCCACACAGGCGGATGTCCGGGATGCGGATCAAGGCGGAACCGCTGGTGCCCTTTTCCTTGAGCCACTTGGCCGCGCGACCGATCTTGCTCGCCTCATCGCCGATGCGCTCGAGGTCGGTGATCGTCTTGGCCACCCCCATGATCAGGCGCAGGTCGCCCGCGGTGGGCTGGCGCCGCGCGATCACGTTGTTGACCATGTGATCGATGTCCACCTGCATCGAATCGACCCGGTCGTCGGTGTCGATCGCGCCATCAGCCATCTCCATGTTGGCGCGCTCGAACGCGTCGATCGCGGTTCGCAGCTGGGACTCGACCAGCCCGCCCATCTGAAGCACGCGCGAGCGGATCGTCTCGAGTTCCTGGTCGTACAGTTTGGATGAATGATCGCCTGACAGCATGGATCGTCTCGCTTAGCCGAAGCGGCCCGTAATGTAGTCTTCCGTCTCTTTCTTCCGGGGCTTAATGAAGATCTGGTCGGTGTCGCCGAATTCAATTAGCTCGCCCAGGTACATGTAGGCCGTGTAGTCGCTGACGCGCGCGGCCTGCTGCATGTTGTGGGTCACGATGGCGACCGTGTAGTCCTGCTTCAGTTCGTCGATCAGCTCCTCGATCTTCGCGGTCGAGATCGGGTCGAGCGCCGAGCATGGCTCGTCGAACAGGATGATCTCCGGCTTGATCGCGATCCCGCGCGCGATGCACAGGCGCTGCTGCTGGCCGCCGGAAAGGCTGGTGCCCGCCTGCTGCAGCTTGTCCTTCACCTCGCCCCACAGGGCCGCCTTGCGCAGCGCCCATTCGACGCGATCGTCCATCTCGCCGCGCGACAGCCGCTCGAACAGGCGCACGCCGAATGCGATGTTCTCGTAGATCGTCATCGGAAACGGCGTCGGCTTCTGGAACACCATGCCGATCTTGGCGCGGATCAGCGCCACGTCTTCCCGGCTGGTCAGGATGTTCTGGCCGTCGACGCGGACCTCGCCCTCGGCGCGCTGCTCCGGATACAGCTCGAACATGCGGTTGAAGACGCGCAGCAGGGTCGACTTGCCGCAGCCGGACGGCCCGATGAAGGCCGTCACCTTCTTTTCGGCGATGTCGAGGTTGATGTTCTTCAGCGCGTGGAACTTGCCGTAATAGAAGTTCAGGCCACGCACGCTCATCTTGCTTGGCGCGTGCGACGCAGCCGCGGCGGTCGAATCCATGGTTTTCCTGTCAATCCTTCTTGTGGAACAGCACGCGCGCCAGGATGTTCAGGATCAGCACCCCGAAGGTGATCAGGAAGACCCCGGCCCACGCCATCTCCTGCCAGTTCCGGAACGGGCTCATCGCGAATTTGAAGATCGTCACCGGCAGGTTCGCGGTCGGTTCGCCCAGGTTCAGCGAGAAGAACTGGTTCGACAGCGCGGTGAACAGCAGCGGCGCGGTCTCGCCGGAGATGCGGGCCAGCGCGAGCAGGACCCCGGTCACGACTCCCGCGCGCGCGGCACGCAGCGTGATGCTGCGGATCACGATCCATTTCGGCGTGCCCAGGGCGAAGGCCGCCTCGCGCAGCGCGTTCGGAATCAGGTACAGCATGTTCTCCGTCGTGCGCACGACGACCGGAATCACGATCAGCGCCAGCGCGAGGATGCCGGCGTAGCCCGAGAACGTCTTCATGCGGGCGACTACCACCGCGTAGATGAACAGCCCGATCACGATCGACGGCGCCGACAGCAGGATGTCGTTGATGAACCGCGTCAGCCCGGCCAGCCAGCTGCGCTTGCCGTACTCGGCGAGGTAGATGCCGGCAAAGATGCCGATCGGCGTGCCGACCAGGGTGGCGAGCATCACCATGGCGACCGATCCGTAGATGGCGTTGGCAAGTCCGCCGCCCTCGACGTTGGGTGCGGGCGTCGACTCGACGAAGAGTCGCCACGACAGCCCGCCGATGCCCTGGGCAACCGTTTCGTAAAGGATCCAGATCAGCCAGACGAGGCCGAAAGCCATCGCGCCCAGCGACAGCGTCAGCGCCACGGCATTGATGAACTTGCGGCGGTTGTGCAGGCGCAGTCGATGGTCGCGCACGGGCACGGCACCCGACGACAGGGCATTCATGGACGGCCCCCGCCCGCGGCGCGCTCGAGTTGCCGGAGCAGCAGCTTGGACAGCCCGAGCACGATCGACGTGATCACGAACAGCACGAGCCCGAGGTAGATCAGCGATGCCTGGTGCAGGCCCGTGCTGGCCTCGGCAAATTCGTTGGCGAGCGCCGACGTGATCGAGTTGGCCGCCTCGAACAGCGACAGGCTGTTGAGCTGGTTCATGTTTCCGATCACGAACGTGACGGCCATCGTCTCGCCCAGCGCGCGACCGAGGCCGAGCATGATCCCGCCGATCACGCCCGCCTTCGTGTAGGGCAGCACGACGCGCCACACGACTTCCCAGGTCGTCGCCCCGAGCCCGTACGCGGACTCCTTCAACATGTGCGGCGTGACCTCGAAGACGTCGCGCATCACCGAAGCGATGAACGGGATGATCATGATCGCCAGGATGATGCCCGCGGAAAGGATGCCGATGCCGACCGGCGGCCCCGAGAACAAGGCGCCCAGCACGGGCACATCGCCAAACGCCGCCTGCAGCGGCTGCTGCACGTAGGTCGACAGAATCGGCGCGAACACCAGCAGGCCCCACATGCCGTACACGATGCTCGGGATCGCCGCCAGCAGTTCGATCGCCGTTCCCAGCGGGCGCTTGAGCCAGCGCGGCGACAGTTCGGTCAGGAACAGTGCAATGCCGAAACTGACCGGCACCGCGATCAGCAGCGCGATCAGCGATGTCGTGAGCGTGCCGTAGATCATCACCAGCCCGCCGAACTTCTCCTGCACCGGATCCCACTCGGCGGTCCACAGGAACTGCAGACCATAGGTCTGGATCGACGGCCACGCGCCGATGACCAGGGAGACGATGATCGCCGCCAGCAGCAGCAGGGTCAGGATCGCGGCGCCACGCGCGAGCGCCGCAAATACCAGATCGCCTATCGGGCTTGCGCGCCGAACTGGCGGCAGCTGGTTCAGGCTCATGGGGACTGGGTGATTCAGGTCCTCAGACGCCGGCAGTGTAGCGGTCACCACGCACCTCGCGTGTCGTCGGCAACGGTCAAAAGACTGCGCCGGCCATCAACCTGCGGCGACCGGCGCGACCGTGAATTTGTCGTCTTCAGCGCAGCACGGGAGCGCCCGACGCGCTCGTGATCTTGTTCCACTCCTTGCGGATCGCGCCCTTCACGCTTTCCGGCATCGGGACGTAGTCAAGATCGGCCGCGGTCTTGTCGCCGTTCTTGTAGGCCCAGTCGAAGAACTTGAGTACCACGGCGGCCGATTCCGGCTTGTCCTGCTTCATGTGCATCATGATGAAAGTGGCGCCGGTGATCGGCCACGAATCCTTGCCCGGCTCGTTTGTCAGGATCTGGTAGAAGCTCTTCGACCAGTTTGCTCCCGCCGCCGCGGCCTTGAAGGCCGTATCGGTCGGGGACACGAAGTTGCCGGCCGCGTTCTGCAGTTCGACGTACGTCATCCGGTTCTGCTTCGCATATGCGTACTCGACGTAACCGATCGAGTTGGGCAGGCGCTGGACGAACGAAGAGACGCCCTCGTTGCCCTTGCCGCCCGCACCGGTCGGCCAATTCACGGCCGTACCCTCGCCGACCTTGCTCTTCCATTCGGCGCTCACCTTCGACAGGTAGTTGGTGAAGATGAACGTGGTGCCGGACCCGTCGGCGCGCCGCACCGGCGCGATCGGGGCGTCCGGGAGCTTCAGCGATGGATTGAGTTTCGCGATCGCAGGATCGCTCCACTTCTTGACCTTGCCGAGGTAGATGTCCGCCAGCACCGGTCCGCTCAGCTTCATCTGTCCCGGCTGGATGCCGGCGATGTTCACGACCGGCACCACGCCGCCGATCACGGTCGGAAACTGCAGCAGGCCGTCCTTCTGCAGCTCCTCGTCGGTCAACGGCATGTCGGAAGCGCCGAAATCAACCGTTTTGCCGCGAATCTGCTTCAGGCCCGCGCCTGAACCGACCGACTGATAGTTGATGCGAGCCCCGGTGGCCTTGTTGTAGTCAGCCGCCCACCGTGCGTACAACGGCGCCGGAAACGAGGCACCGGCACCGGTCACCTCCTGTGCGCCGGCAGACAACGAGGTTGCCGCGAGCAGCCCTGCGGCACAGGCGGCAACTACGGCGATTCCAGACAATCTCATTCACTCACCTTTCGTTCTTTGAAACGGTCAAAGCCGTGGACGAAAGGAGTCTATGAACAGAACATGACGGCGCCGTGACATTTGCCGGGTCGCAATGCGCCGTACCATCAACCGCGGTCGCAAGCGACGCACCTCCGCGGTGCGCGACCGGTCGTCAGGCGGCGGCGGACGCGGCCGATGCGAGCCGCTGCGCCAGCCTGGACGCCAGCGTCTCGTCGCCCGCCTCGACCATCACGCGCAGCACGGGTTCGGTTCCGGAGGGGCGAATCAGCACCCGGCCGCGACCCGCCAGTTCCCGCTCGACTTCCTCGATCTCGCGGTTCAGCGGAGTGTGGGTCTTCCAGTCGAAGCCGTTGGCGAGTCGTACATTGACCAGCGACTGCGGCAGCAGGCTGAGGTCCGCGGTCAGCTGCGCCAGGCTCTGCTTCGCGCGCCGCATCGCCGCCAGCACCTGCAGGCTGCTGACGATGCCGTCGCCGGTGGTGTGCCGGTCGAGGCAGATGATGTGTCCCGATCCCTCGCCCCCGAACAGCCAGCCGCGCTGCTCGAGCATTTCGAGCACGTAGCGGTCGCCGACCTTCGCGCGCGCAAAGGGCACGCCGAGCTCGCCGAAGCGATGCTCGAGCGCGAAGTTGGTCATCAGCGTGCCGACTGCCCCGCGCACGCCGTTCACCGCCAGCCGATCGCGCACGATCACGTAAAGCAGTTCGTCGCCGTTGTAGACGCGGCCCGAACCGTCCGCGATCACCACGCGGTCCGCATCGCCGTCGAGCGCGATGCCGAAGTCGGCCCGGTGCGACACCACCTGCTGCGCCAGATGGCCGGCATGCACCGCGCCGACCCCGTCGTTGATGTTGAAACCGTTCGGATCGGCGCCGATGGCCTCGACCTCGGCCCCAAGTTCGTGGAAGACGCTGGGCGCGACGTGATAGGCCGCGCCGTGCGCGCAGTCGACGACGATCTTCAGCCCCTTGAGGTCGAACTCGCCGGGAAAGCTGCCCTTGCAGAATTCGATGTAGCGCCCGGCCGCGTCGTCGAGGCGGCGCGCCTTGCCGAGCAGGCGCGACTCGACGCAGTCCTGCGCGCGATCCATCTCCTCCTCGATCGCCTGTTCGATCTCGTCCGGCAGCTTCTTGCCCTGCGCCGAGAAGAACTTGATGCCGTTGTCCGGATAGGGATTGTGCGAGGCGCTGATCACCACGCCCGCGGTCAGCCGCAATGCGCGCGTGAGGTACGCCACCGCCGGCGTGGGCAGCGGGCCGCACAGCACGACGTCCACACCGACGCTGGAGAACCCCGCTTCCAGCGCCGCCTCCAGCATGTAGCCGGAAATCCGCGTGTCCTTTCCGATCAGCACCGTCGGCCTCGTCCCGGACCGCTGCGCCAGCACTCGCCCGGCGGCCTGCCCGAGCCGCATCACAAAGCCCGGCGTGATCGGCATCTGCCCGACCGTGCCGCGCACTCCGTCGGTACCGAAGAATCTGCGACTCAACCTTCCCTCTCTCTTTCTGCTTTCACCGCGGCCCAGACCCGGATCGCGTCGCGGGTGGCCGCCACGTCGTGCACGCGCACGATGCTGGCGCCGCGTTCGATGGCGAGCAACGCCGCGGCGACCGACGCGTGGACTCGCCGATCGACCGGCCTGCCGGTCAACTCGCCGAGCATCGACTTGCGCGACAGGCCGACCAGCACCGGCTGGCCAAGCGCCGCGAACATGGCCAACCCGGCAAGCAGGGCGAGATTATGCGCGAGCGCCTTGCCGAATCCGAACCCGGGATCGAGCGCGACCCGCTCGGCCGCCACTCCCGAAGACACGAGGTCGTCGCGCCGCGCCTGCAGGAAGGCTCCGACGTCGCGCACGACATCGTCGTACTGCGGCGCCGCCTGCATCGTGCGCGGCATTCCCTGCATGTGCATCAGCACGATGCCGCAGTCGCTGCCTGCCACCACGTCGATCGCGCCGGGCGCCCGCAGCGCGCCCACATCGTTGATGATCGCGGCCCCCTCCGCCAGCGCGGCCCGCATCACCTCCGGCTTCGACGTGTCGACCGAGATCGGCACGCCGGCGTCGCGCATCGCAACAACCAGCGGCAACACGCGCCGCAGTTCTTCCGCCGCGCTGACCTCGGCCGCGCCGGGCCGCGTCGACTCGCCCCCGATGTCGAGGATGTCCGCCCCTTCCTCGATCAGCCGCCGCGCCGTCTCGCGGGCTGCCCCCGCGTCGAGATTCAGGCCGCCGTCCGAGAACGAGTCGGGAGTGACGTTGACGATTCCCATGATGCGCGGCACGTCGAGCGCGATGCGATGGCGCCCGCACCGCCAGGACGTGGGCCAAGGCGCAAGTCCGGAAGCGGAAGTTGATGGGGCAAAACCGTGCATTTCAAAGGCATCCGGAGCGCGCCGATTCGGCATTCTATGGATCTCGACCATCGAGCCAGACCATGTTCGCCCGCCTTCTGAACTGGTGGCGCCGCTCCGATCCCCGCCCGGACCCGCGGCTAACTGCAGGCCGGCAACGAGGACCTGCCCGGCCGCCGCTCGACCAGTCCGTGGCGCCGATCCAGCCCTGGCGGCTGGTACGCCGCCGGCCCTTGATCGGACGTGCGGGAGCCATCGCCGGCTGGGATCTGCAGCTTCCGGCTGCAGCGGCTGAGCGCATTGCCCGCCCGGGACTGCCGCACTCGGTACGCGAGGCGCACCAGCAGGCGCTGTTGCACGCGGCGCGCAGCGCCGGGCAGACCGAGCGCGTGGTTCTGCTCGCGGTGCCGCCGTCGATGATCCTCGACGCAGCGTTCCTGACGGCCTTGCCGGAGCAGGCGATCCTGCGGCTTGGCGCAGAACACGACGTGGCATTCGGCCATCATTTCGGCACCGTCGTCGACAACCTGATCCAGCGCCGCCTGCGCGTAGCCGTGCAGGGCAACCTGCCCGGCACCCTCGGGCTGCTCGACGGCACGCAGTTCGCGGACCGTGCGTCGCTGCTCGCGGCAGCGAATGCGCTGTCTCCGCTGCGCTCGGCACGGATCGCGATCAACCTGATGTCGTTCGAGGACCTGAGCGCAGTGAACGACGCGGGGTACACGTACTGCTGCGGCGCCTACCAGCGCCCGGCGCAGGCACCGCGGAAGTCGCAGTTGGCGACACCCACGGCAAGCGCAGCGGCGGCGCTGGCCGCGGTGATCGCCGGCAAGCCGATGCGCGAACTCGTCACCCTGTTCAAGTCCGATCCGACGCTGAGCTTCCGCCTGCTGCGCACGGTCAATTCGGCGGCATTCGGGCTGACGCGCCCGGCCGAGTCGATCCAGGACGCGCTGATCCTGCTCGGCACCAGCGAGTTGTATCGCTGGCTGACCATGATGCTCGTCTCGAGCGATGCCGACCGGCCGCTGGCACCGGCGCTGTTCGAGACGGCGCTGGCGCGGGCGCGGCTGTGTGAACTGCTGGCCGCCGAGCGTGCCAGCGAGCCGCCGGAGGCGCTGTTCGTGACCGGTGCCTTCTCGCTGCTCGACGTGCTGCTCGACGTTCCGCTGGAAGTGCCGGTGGCATGCGCGCGGCTGTCCGACACCGCCGTTGACGCGCTGATCGGCGCCAGCGGACCGTGGCGTCCGTATCTCGATGCCGCGCTCGCCGCCGAATACGCCGACGTCGACGGGATCGATCAGGCCGCGATCAAGCTCGGCCTGGCGCCGGACCGGATCGCGGAACTGGGAGAGGATGCAGCCGCGTGGGCACACAACGCGGCCAGCGTGCTTGCCGAACCACGGCGCCGCCCGCAGCGAGCGGCACCCGCGGAAACGGTCGGAGCGGATTAGGCCGGCTGCGCCGCGCCTTCGACGCCGCCGGATTCCGACTTGCCGCCCGGCGTCGACGTCGTCGACATCGGCTTGGGCGGACGCGGCGGATTGCCCGCCATGATGTCGTCGATCTGGTCCGAGTCGATCGTCTCGAACTCCAGCAGCGCGCGCGCCATCGCCTCGACCTTGTCGCGGTTGTCCTCGATCAGCTTGCGCGCCAGCGCGTACTGCTCGTCGATGATGCGGCGGATCTCCGCATCGACCTTGCGCATCGTCTCCTCGGAGACATGCGTGGTCTTGGTGATCGAACGGCCAAGGAACACCTCGCCCTCGTTCTCGGCGTACACCATCGGCCCGAGCAGATCGCTCATGCCATAGCGCGTGACCATGTCGCGCGCCATCTGCGTGGCGCGCTCGAAGTCGTTGCCGGCGCCGGTGGTCATCTGGTTCATGAACACCTCTTCGGCGATGCGGCCGCCGAACAGCACCGCGATGCGCGACAGCAGGTAGATGCGGTCGTACGCGTAACGGTCCTGCTCCGGAAGCTGCATCGTGACGCCGAGCGCGCGGCCGCGCGGAATGATCGTCACCTTGTGCACCGGATCGGACTTCGGCACCAGTTTCGCGACCACGGCGTGGCCCGACTCGTGGTACGCGGTGTTCCTGCGCTCCTCTTCGGACATGACCATCGACTTGCGCTCGGCGCCCATCATGATCTTGTCCTTGGCGCGCTCGAAGTCCTGCATCTCGACCACGCGCGCGCTGCGGCGCGCGGCAAACAGCGCCGCCTCGTTGACCAGATTCGCCAGATCCGCGCCGGAGAAGCCCGGCGTGCCGCGCGCGATCACGTCCGCCTTCACGTCGGCGCCGATCGGCACCTTGCGCATGTGCACGTTCAGGATCTGCTCGCGGCCGCGGATGTCCGGCAGCGGCACCACGACCTGGCGGTCGAAGCGGCCCGGACGCAGCAGCGCGGGATCGAGCACGTCGGGGCGGTTGGTCGCCGCGATCACGATGATGCCCTGGCCGGTCTCGAAGCCGTCCATCTCGACCAGAAGCTGGTTCAGCGTCTGCTCGCGTTCGTCGTTGCCGCCGCCCAGGCCGGCGCCACGCTGGCGGCCGACCGCGTCGATCTCGTCGATGAAGATGATGCAAGGTGCGTGCTTCTTGGCGTTCTCGAACATGTCGCGCACGCGGGCGGCGCCCACGCCGACGAACATCTCGACGAAGTCGGAGCCCGAAATGGAGAAGAACGGGACCTTGGCCTCGCCGGCGATCGCGCGGGCGAGCAGCGTCTTGCCCGTGCCTGGGTTGCCGACCATCAGCACGCCCCGGGGAATGCGCCCGCCCAGCTTCTGGAACTT
>JBAIYN010000543.1:0-6201 GCA_037915775.1 Burkholderiales bacterium
CGCCAGTACGTGAATCGCCTGAGCGACCTGCTGTTCGTGCTGGCGCGCGTGCTGAACCGGTTCGCCGGCGGCGCCGACGTGCAGTGGCAGCAGCGCAAGACGCAGATGAAGGCGTGATCAGCGCGCCGCCGGCGCCGCCGCGGCGCGCGGCGCGCCGACCAGACCGAGCGCGAGCGCGGTGCCGAGCAGGACGATCGCGCCGCCGACGATCATCTGCAGCGTGATCGCTTCACCGAGGAAGATTCCGCCCCAGGCGACCGCGAACAGCGGTATCAGGAACGTCACCGACGCCGCCCGCAGCGCGCCGACGTTCGCGATCAGTCGGAAGTACAGCAGGTAGGCCAACGCCGTGCAGGCGAACCCGAGCGCGATCGCCATCGTCCATGCGTGGGCATCGGGCGCCTCGCGCGGCCACGACGGCCACGCGAAGGGCAGCACCGCGACCGCCGCAGCGATCTGGCTGCCGGTCGCCACCGCCAGCGTGTTCACGCCCGCGAGCCGGCGTTTCGCGTAGTTGGCTGCCAGTCCGTAGGCCGCGGCGCCGAGCAGGCCGGCGCCCATTGCCAGCGTGGCGGCCCACTGCGAGGCGCCCGGCTTGAAGCTCACCTTGCCCCACACCAGCGCGAGCACACCGGCCAGGCCGATCGCCAGCCCGATCCACTGCGCCGGGCGGATGCGCTCGCGCAGCCACAGCCACGCGAAGAACGCGGTCCACATCGGCGTGATCGCGTTCAGGATCGATGCGAATCCCGCCGTCACCGACAGCGTCGCGTAGGAAAAGAGCACAAACGGGATCGCCGAGTTGAGCACGCCAACGACGAAGATCGGCCGCGCATGGGCGCGCAGCGTCGGCAGTCCACCGCGCCAGCCGAGCAGCGCCAGCAGGCATACCGCCGCCACCGCAACGCGCACTTCGACGAGCGCGACCGGACCGAACAGCGGCGCGGCCACGCGCATGAAGAGGAAGCTCGCCCCCCACAGCGCGGCGAGCAGCACCAGATCGATGAGATCGCTCGTCTTCACGCCGCGGATACCCGGTCGATGCGGCAGGCGTAGCAGCCGCGCCGTGCGAAGTGAGCGTGCAGATACGCGACCTGCGGCTCGGTGAACAGGCGCTCGATCAGGGTTTCGACCTCGGCTCCGTCGACGACGTCGGCATCGACCATCCAGTGCTGCGCGTCGAATGCGCGCAGCGACAGCAGCCGCGGCCGCAGCACTTCGGGCACGACTCCGACGCGATCGAACGCGACGCCCGCGCCTTCAAGCACGAACACCGCGTGCGCCGCGCGGTACGGACTCGCGGCCGGCTGGTGCTCGTAGTTGACCAGCAGCACCGCCTCGCCGGGGCGCGCGTGGCGCAGTTCGATCCGGTCCGGATACGAGTCGCCGTCGTCGGCGATGTAGCGCCGCGCATTGCGGCGCGCGAGCTCTGTGTCCGGCAGGCCGAACAGAGGCTGGAACGGATCGGCCGCAAGCCCGCTGATGCGGAAGTTCATCACGGATCCCTTTCGGTTCAGGCCAGCAGCACGCCTTCGAGCTGCAGCAGCTTCGTCTTGCGCTCGAGCCCGCCGCCGAAGCCGGTCAACGAGCCGTCGCGGCCGATGATGCGGTGACAAGGCACGATGATCGGGATCGGGTTCGCGCCCATCGCCGCCCCGACCGCGCGTGCGGCTTCCGGCCGACCCACCGCGGCGGCGAGCGCGCCGTAGGTCGAGGTCTGGCTGAAGCCGACCTTCATCAACGCGCGCCACACGGCCTGCTGAAATTCGGTGCCGTGCGGCGCGAGCGGCAGGTCGAAGCGGGTGCGCTTGCCCGCGAAGTACTCGTCGAGCTGCGCGCGTGCCCTGACCAGAACGGGCAGGTCGTCGTCGCGCTGCCAGTCGCGCTCGAAATCCGGTTTGCCGCTGCTGCGTGCGAAACGGACCGCGGTCAGATGTGTGCCGTCGGAGGCCAACGTGAGCGGCCCGATGGGACTATCGAAGATCGTGTAGCGCGTCGTGCGTTCGTCCTTCATGTCGATATCTCCCGTGTCTGCCATAGATGAATTACCGCGTAGGCGCGCCATGGGCGCCACGCCTGCGCGCGCGCTTCGGCTTCGGCCGCGCGCTTGAGCTTCAGCGCCCGCAGCACGCCGACGTCGCCGGGCGGAAATGCGTCCGGCCAGTGCAGCGCGCGCATCGCGATGTAATGCGCGGTCCAGGGGCCGACGCCCGGCAGCGCGCGCAGCGCATCGAGCGCGCGCTCGACGTCGGCTCCCGGCGCAAGCTGCAGCGTGCCGTCCGCGAGCGCGCGGGCCAGTGCGACGATTGCCTGCGCACGCTGCGCGACGATGCCGAGTTCCGCGATCTGCACCGGCTTGCACTCCGCCAGCGTCGCCGCGGCGGGAAAGACGCGCGCCACATCGACGAACGGCGTGTCGAGCGCCGCGCCGAAACGCCGGACGAGGCGCGCGGCGAGCGTGCGCGCCGCCCTCACCGGGACCTGCTGGCCCAGGATGGCGCGCACCCCGATTTCGAACGCGTCGAACGCGCCCGGCAGCCGCAGTCCCGGATGCGCGCGCGCGAGTTCGCCGAGCGCAGCGGCCACTTCCTCGGGACGGCAGTTCAGATCGAACGCGTGCTTGACCGCCGCCAGCACGCGCGGGATCGCCGGGGCGAGCCGCGCATCGACGCGCGCTTCCACGCCGGTGCCGCGCGGCGCGCGCCGCACCTCGATCCAGCCCTGCACGATTCGTCCCTGTGGGTTCGGCAGGGCAAGCGTGCGCCGGTAGCTGCGCGCATCGACCGCCTCCACGCCGTCGATCGCACGATGGGCGAGGAACTGCAGCAGCGCGTCGAAGTCGTATGGCGCCCGCGTGGGCAGGCGAAAGACGTGATGGTCCAGCGGGCGCAACTCGCCGCGGCTCCGACGCAGCGCGGTCGGACTCAACCGGTAGCGCTGTGCGAACAGCGTGTTCAGACGACGCAGGCTGCCGAAACCGGCCGCCATCGCGACTTCGGTCACCGGCATCGCGGTGTCGGTCAACAGCCGTTTTGCCAGCAACAGCCGCGCCGTCTGCGCGTACGCAACCGGCGTGACGCCAAACTCGGACTCGAACACGCGCCTCAGGTGGCGATCGGTCACGCCCAGCTGGCCCGCCAGCGAGGACAAGCTCGCGTCCGCCAGCGCGCCGTCGTCGATCAGGTTCGCGGCTGCGCGCGCGAGCCGCGCCGCCGCGTCGACGCTCGCCAGCCCGGGGGCGAGCTCGGGCCGGCAGCGCAGGCAGGGGCGAAAGCCCGCGTGCTCGGCGGCCGCCGCGCTCGGAAAGAAGCTGCAGTTCTCGCGCTTCGGCAGCGGCGCCGGGCAGACCGGCCGGCAGTAGATGCGCGTCGAGCGCACCGCGGTGAAGAAGCGGCCGTCGAAGCGCGCGTCGCGGGAGCGGACCGCGCGATAACAGGCGTCGGCGTCGAGGTGCATGTCCTCACTATGGCCGAAAACGGGGCGTCTTGCTCGCCGTTTTCGGACATCGGCACGGCGGCCTCACTGGCGCCTGTTACGCGATCTTTCGGCCAGGCGCCCGCGCTGTGCTAGCGCCTCGCGCAGCAGATATTCGATCTGGCTGTTCACGCTGCGCAGCTCGGCGGCCGCGAGGCGTTCCAACTCGGCCCAGACATCGGGGTCGATGCGCAGCAGGAATGCCTTCTTGTCTGGGCTCGCCACGACTTACTTCGATGCGATCGCGCGCTCGATCGCCCCGGCCAGCCGGCGCGGCTCGTCGGTGCCGAGCAGGATCGCGCGCCCGGATTTGAGTGTCACGATCACCGCGTCGAATCCGGCCACGTTGTAGAGCCACCCGCGCCGCGTGCGGTGAATGCCCCAGCCGTTGAGCCAGCCAGTGCGCGTGATGTCGACGCGCGCGATCTCCGACAGCGCGACCGACTTGTGCGGCCAGCCGAGCCAGCCGAAGCGCCACGTCAGCGCTTCGCGCTCGATGCGGATGGTCAACGCGCCGAACAGCACGAACGTTGCCAGCAGCACCGGCAGCGCGACCGCGAGCGCGACCGCCAGTTCCGCCTGCCGCTCGGGCCGCGCGAGCGCGGCAGCGCCGATTCCGAGACCGACAAAGAAGAGCGGCAACAGCAGCATCAGCCCTGAGCCCTGCCGATGCTCGTAGATGGGCCGCGACATGAGCTAGTCCTACGTGTACAGGGTTCCGGTGTTGATCACCGGCTGCGCCTCGCTTTCGGCGCACAGCACGACCAGCAGGTTCGACACCATCGCCGCGCGGCGCTCGTCGTCGAGGTGGACGATGTCGCGTTCCGACAGGCCCTTCAGCGCCATCTCGACCATGCTGACCGCGCCCTGCACGATCTTCCCGCGCGCGGTGATGATCGCCTCGGCCTGCTGCCGGCGCAGCATCACCTGCGCAATCTCTGGCGCGTAGGCGAGGTGCGTCAGCTTTGCGTCCTCGACCGCGACGCCAGCCTGGTCGAAGCGCAAGGCCAATTCGGCGGCGAGCGCGGCGGCGACCTTGTCCTGGCCGGCGCGCAGCGTGGTCTCGCCGGGGGCCAGGTCCTCGCCCTCGTCGTACGCGTAGTTCGACGCGAGGTGGCGGACCGCCGCCTCGGCCTGCACCTTCACGTAGTTCTCGTAGTCCTCGACGTCGAACGTCGCCTGCGCGGTGTCGCGCACGCGCCAGACAATCGCGGCGGCGATCTCGATCGGATTGCCGCGCTTGTCGTTGACCTTCAGCCGCTCGCTGGCGAGGTTGTGCGCGCGCAGGCTGACGCGTTGCTTCTTGAAGAAAGGGTTGGCCCAGCGCAGGCCTTCGCTGCGATCGGTGCCCTTGTACTCGCCGAACAGCAGTAGGATCGCCGCCTCGTTCGGCTGCAGCATGTACAGGCCGGCGAGCACGAGGACGGCGGCAAGCAGCAGCAGCACGCCGACAAACACGCCGCGCCCGCCGAGCGCGGGCACGTTGACGAACACGAAGGCGGCCAGCGCGATCAGCGCGACACCGACCGCCAGCATCGTGTATCCGCTGCTTGTGCGGCGCTCGACCTCGCGCGAGCGCGTGGTGCGGGAAGTTGTCATCGTCTGCCCCAGTGCGGCCGCCGCCGCGTTGATTTCAAAGTGATATCACGATGATAGAAACACGGCCGCGTGTCAAGGCCTCATCGCGCGGTCGTTCCCGCGCCTACCGTCGTGGCATCGACCGGGTCCTCGTTTTCGCGGGGGCGGAGGGCGTCGAGCGCGCAGTGCCTGCGCACTGCGCGATGCCCGTAGCGGCGCGCGCGTGATCGCGCGCACCTGGATGACGAATCGGATCCGTTCGCCGCGAGGCTGCGGCTCTGGATCGCGGACCGAAGCGCTCAAGCTGGACGTCGTTCCCGCGTAAGCGGGAACCCAGAGCCTTTACGCCGAACGCTGCTGGATCCCCGCTTGCGCAGGGATGACGCATCGGGTTCGGCTCGCTGCGAGGCTGCGCCTCTGGCTCGCGGACCGATACGTCACTTGCCGGAGTAGTTTGCGGTCCGCAGCCGGCGCGCGCGCACCGCGGCGGCAAGCCGCTCGAGCACGGGCACCGTTTCCTCCCAGCCCAGGCAGGCGTCGGTGATCGACTGTCCGTAGGTGAGCGGCTTGCCGACGACCAGATCCTGCCGTCCCGCCACCAGGTGGCTCTCGATCATCACGCCGATGATGCGCGCCTCGCCGCTCTCGAGCTGCTGCGCAATGTCCGCGCACACCTGCGCCTGGTTGTCGTGCTGCTTGCGGCTGTTCGCATGGCTGGCGTCGATCATCACGCGCTGCGCCAGCCCGTTGCGCGCCAGTTCCTGGCACGCGGCCTCGACGCTCGCCGCGTCGTAGTTGGGCGCGCGCCCGCCGCGCAGGATCACGTGGCAGTCCTCGTTGCCCTTGGTCGACACGATCGCCGAATGTCCGCCCTTGGTGACCGAAAGGAAATGATGCGGCTGCTGGGCGGCGCGGATCGCCTCGGCGGCGATGCGCACGTTGCCGTCGGTGCCGTTCTTGAAGCCGACCGGGCAGGACAGGCCGCTGGCCAGTTCGCGGTGCACCTGGCTCTCGGTGGTGCGCGCGCCGATCGCGCCCCACGCCACGAAGTCGGCGATGTACTGCGGCGTGATCATGTCGAGATATTCACACCCCGCCGGCAGCCCCTTGTCGTTGATCTCCATCAGCAGCTCGCGCGCCACGCGCAGG
>JBAIYN010000032.1:0-3882 GCA_037915775.1 Burkholderiales bacterium
ACGATTCCGCCCGCGACGGGCAACCGCAGGAATCCGGTGCCGTCGTGGGGCAAGCCGCTGCCGTATCCGATCGTGATCGCCGACCGGCGCAACAACCGGCTGATCGAGATCGCGCCCGACAAGCGCATCGTGTGGGAGATGCCGTCGCCGGATCTGTCCTACTACCGCGGCAACGAGGACGTGAACTTCTCCGAGGATGGCAAGCTGCTCGCGGTCAGCGAAGAGGACAACTACGACCTGCACATCGTCGACTACGACAAGCGCGTCGTCACCTGGACCTTCGGCGTGCCCGATCACAGCGGAAGCCAGGGGCCGTACCTGAACTATCCGGACGACTCGCACCTGCTGTCGGACGGCAAGTTCCTGACCGCGGATATCCGCAACTGCCGGGTGCTGATCATCGATCCGAAGACGAACGAGATTGAAACCGAGTGGGGCAAGGCCGGCAACAACGCGAAGAACTGCCGGCACGAGCCGCCGCGCTTCCTCGCGTTTCCGAACGGCGTCACGCCGACCGACAACGGCGACATCCTGGTGAGCGAAATCGGCGGCGCATGGATCAACCGCATCACGCGCGAAGGCAAGGTGCTGTGGAGCGTGCAGGCGCCCAACGTGCGCTATCCGTCCGACGCGTTTCCGACCGTCGATGGCCGCAATGTGATCGTCGCCGATTTCCACAAGCCCGGCCGGGTGGTGATCTTCGACCCGGCGACCCGCAAGGTGTTGTGGCAGTACGACGGCGACAGGAAGCGGCCGCAGACGCTGCTCGACCATCCGTCGCTGGCGCGCGAGCTGCCCGTCACAGGCGACGTGCTGATCGTCGATGACCTGCGTCATCGCGTGATCGTGGTCGACCGGAATTCGAAGGAGATCATCTGGCAATACGGGGTGACGGATACGCCCGGACACGCGCCCGGGTACCTGTTCTACCCGGACGGACTCGATCTCGACGTGTTCCGCGACTGGAAGGCGGCGCTGCAGAGCAAATAGCGCGAAACGCCCCGCCGCGTTTAACGCAAGTCCAGCGCCGAAGCGCCGTTCGTTCCGTGGCGCTTGATGCTCCGCAAGCGAAGCGCGGTCGTCGCTGACTAAAGTGGGCAGTGCGCCCTCGGAGACAGCGATCGGAAGGCACACGCGATCGCCGGCTCCGGCGGCTGAGCGGTTGGGAGAATGGCATGAAGCTGGAGACATTGCGGCTCGCAGGAATGACGGTGACGTATCGGTCGGGCGACACCTGGCACGACCGGGCGCTGGAGATCACCGACGACAGCGGCGGGTGCGGGCAGGACGTTCGCATCTGCGGCGCCGACACGCTGATGGCAATGCGCGATTTCCTGAACGCGCTCGACTTCAGCGGCCGTCGCCTCACGCTCGTCAAGTAACGATCCCCTCTTTCCACCGTTCGCCTGTTCGCGGGACACCTCGCGGACTCATGGGCCTTCCCGCGCCAATGGGCTCGCCTCGCATTGGTATCTGCATTGCAGGCGCACAGTGATTGCAGGAAACTGCCCGCACGATCCGCGCGCCGAACCAGAACTCCGATATCGGCGGCGCGTCCGGACGACGGATCCGCTGATACGCCGACCGTCAAGAATTCCAACAGCGCCTGACCGCAAGCCGCGGCCGGCGTGTGCAAGCGGCAGGAGTGGCAAGCACGGGCTGCCCTCGTGTCCGCGAGCTGCAACGGCTCCAGTCGAGGTCGACCAGTGAGTGCCACATGGAACTCGCTGTGAACCACGAAAGGAGGCCGACATGGCTGCTACCGAAACGAGAAACGCATCGATCGATCCGCAACAACGGCATCGATTGCTGGAGGTCAGCTGGCAGGACCTGAACGAGCCAGGCGCCTACGTCGAGGCGGGAACCGGCGACCTGTACCGGATCCCGAAGGAAGCGCTGATGCAGGGTGCCTCTCCGCTGATCCGCAAGGAGAGCAACGGAGCGTCCCGGCTGGTGCAGATCAGCAAGAACCCGTTCGTCACCACGCTCGAAGCGCGGATGGTCTGCGCCGAACACAACATCGTGCCGAACTTCTGACGTCGGCCGGCCGCGAGGCGAAGAATCCGTGATTTGAAATAGCCTCGGCCCATCGCAGCACCACCGGCGCGCACGCCGATGCGCGCCGCGCACCAACTCGACTGCGCAGATTGCTTCGGGTGCCACGACACCCGGGCAATCGCGCAGCGCGAGCCCCGCCACGAGCGAGCCTTCCGACGCCCACGTTCCGCGTTGCCCGACGCGCGATGGCAGGCGCAAAATCGGCGCCGCCGCACCGGCCGCCTTCCCGCGGCGGGTCAAACACGAGGAAAGCACGACGATGGCCGCATCGACGCCGAAACCGTTCGGCAGTTTTGATTACGTGATCGTCGGCGCGGGCTCCGCGGGATGCGTGCTCGCCAACCGGTTGTCCGCCGATCCCGATGTGTCGGTCCTGCTGATCGAGGCGGGCGGCCGCGACGACTGGATCTGGATCCACATCCCCGTCGGTTACCTGTACTGCATCAACAATCCGCGCACCGACTGGTGCTACCGCACCGAGCCGTGCGACGGGCTCAATGGCCGCTCGATCATCTACGCACGCGGCAAGGTACTCGGCGGCTGTTCGTCGATCAACGCGATGATCTACATGCGCGGACAGAAGCGCGACTACGACGAGTGGGCCGCGCTGACCGGTGATTCCGGCTGGAACTGGGACGGCGTGCTGCCGCTCTACAAACGCACCGAGGACCACTGGCGCGGCGCGGACGACGCGCACGGCGCCGGCGGCGAGTGGCGCGTCGAGCAGCAGCGGCTGGAATGGGAAATCCTGAACGCGTTTCGCAGCGCGATGAACGAGTGCGGCATTCCGCTGACCGACGACTTCAACCGCGGCGACAACGAAGGCGCAGGCAAGTTCGAGGTCAACCAGCGCCGCGGCGTGCGGTTGAACGCATCGAAGGCGTTCCTGCATCCGGTCGCGCACCGCAGGAACCTTACCGTGATCACGGACGCGCAGGTCACCCGACTGCGTCTGCAGGACAAACGCACGGTTGGCGTCGAGTTCGAGCGCGCTGGCGCTGCGCATTTCGCCGAAGCCCGCATCGAAACCGTGATGGCCGCGGGCTCGATCGGCACGACCCAGATCCTGCAGTTGTCGGGCATCGGTCCCGCCGCGCTGCTCAAGCAGCACGGCATCGAGGTCGAGCACGAACTGCCCGGCGTCGGCGAGAACCTGCAGGACCACCTGCAGTTGCGCATGGGCTTCAAGGTGCGCAACGTGCTGACGCTGAACAAGCTCGCCAACAGCTGGGTCGGCAAGGCGAAGATGGCGCTCGAGTACGCGCTGTTCCGCACCGGTCCGCTGACGATGGCGCCGTCGCAGCTCGGCGGCTTCACGCGCTCGTCGCCTGAGCACGCGACGCCGAACATCGAGTTCCACGTGCAGCCGCTGACGCTGGACAAGTTCGGCGATCCGCTGCACAGCTTCCCCGCGTTCACCGCGAGCGTGTGCAACCTGCGCCCGGCCTCGCGCGGCCACGTGCGCATCAAGAGCGCCGATCCGCGCGCCGCGCCCGCGATCCAGCCGAACTATCTTTCAACGCCGGAAGACCACCGGGTCGCGGTCGATTCGCTGCGGCTGGCTCGCCGCATCGCAAAGGCGCCCGCGCTCGCGCGCTACACCCCCGACGAGTTCATGCCCGGGCCGCAGGTGCAGAGCGACGCCGATCTGGTGCGCGCCGCAGGCGACATTGGCACGACGATCTTTCATCCGATCGGCACCTGCAAGATGGGGCGTCGCGACGACCCCATGGCCGTCGTCGACTCACGCCTGCGCCTGCTTGGTGTCGAGCGCCTGCGCGTGGTCGATGCCTCGATCATGCCGACGATCACCTCGGGCAACAC
>JBAIYN010000667.1:0-3556 GCA_037915775.1 Burkholderiales bacterium
AGCATCCGCGCGCCCGCCGCATACAGCGGCACCTGCGGACCCGGAACGTTGGAGATCACGACGTTCGCGATCGGAGGCAACGCATTCGCAATCCCGGAGCGGCCGTAAAGCGTTGCCAGCCCGTGCAGAACCCAAGGCACCGCGATGGAAGGAAAATCCGTGGGCAGCACGTCCTTTGCGCGGCGAGCGAGGTCCTTGACCGCGCCGGCCGCGTCGCGGATCGCGCGCAGCCGCCGGACCGGATCGGCGATGTGGGTCTTGAGGCTGACGAGGCTCATCGTCGCCTGCGTCGTGTATTCGGCGTTACCGGCGGCGCGCAGCGAGATCGGCATCGCCGCGATCAGCGGCTTGCCGGGAATTCCTCCATGGCGCGCCAGGTATCGGCGCAATGTGCCGCTACAAAGGGCGAGCACCACGTCGTTGAGCTTGGCATCGTGGGCATCGGCCACCTGCTTGAGCGCATCCAGGGGCAGCGACAGGGCGGCAAAACCCCGCTCGCCGGTGATCGAAACGTTGATCGGCGTCTTCGGCCCGAAGGAGAAATTCTGCCCCGGACCTCTGCCAGGGGCGCCGCGCGATGCCCTGAACATCCCGGCCAGCGTGCGAATGACCTCCGGCAGGTGGCGCACGAATTTCACATACTGGCCGGCATCGTGTGCTAGCGCGGCTGCGGCCAGTGCGGCAGCGCCCGGACGTTCGGGCGCCTCGGTCGCCGCACGATCGGCGCGCGGCCTTGGGCGCGGATTCGGTTCGACATCGAACAGCGCCTTCGCGAGCAGCACGCCCGCCTGGCCATCGAGCACGGCGTGGTGGACCTTGATGTAGATCGCTACCTGCCCCGACTGCAGTCCGTCGATCACATACAGGCGCCAGAGCGGACGGCTGCGGTCGAGCAGTTCCGAGTGCAGCCGGCCGACGCAGTCTTCCAGCTCGGCCTGCGTCCCCGGCGCATCGACGGTCAGCTTCGGAACGTGGTAGGCGAGGTCGATGCGATCATCAGTGACCCAGACCGGATTCGCGAACTGCAGCGGCATCGGCGCCAGCTTGCGCACGAAGATCGGCGCCAGATGCAGTCGCTGCCTGACGTGCCGCCTGATCGCCGTGTGGAAATCGTGCCGGTATCGTGCCGGCAGGTCGAACAGGTGCAGCGACGCGACATGCATCGGAGTTTCAGGCGTTTCCAGATGAAGGAACGCACCATCCAGTCCGCTCAGCGCTTTCATGTTTCCCGTTCCCGATCCGTTCCGTGCCGCGGCCACCGCGACAGCTTGGTCCCCGATGCTGATAACGTGTTGCCTGTGATCAGTCCGAGTGCAATCTGTGCGCTTGACCCGATGCGGGTTCTCCACCGACCCCGCGGGACGACAATGCGCCCGAACACTCCGGGATCGATTGGTCCGCTGTTCCGATGAGTCAGAAAAGGGTTACTCGCCATCCGCATCAGGGTGAACCGGCGCTGCTGGATTCATTTACCGAGTGGCGCGCATTGTTCGAGATGGCTGCTTTGCCCTATGCGCTGCCGCTGCTGCTGGCCGCGCCCCGCGGCGACGGCCATCCCGTGCTGCTGCTGCCCGGGTTCATGGCCGACGAAGCCACGCTCTTTGCGCTGAAGCTTTTCCTCAGCCAGCGCGGCTACGACGTGCATACGTGGGGTTTCGGACGCAATGTCGGCTTCCACAGTCGCCACGCACGCGCGCTCGAGCAGAAGATCCGCTTCATGCATCATCGAAGCGGCCGCACGGTGAGCCTCGTCGGTTGGAGCCTGGGAGGATTGTTCGCACTCTATAGCGCGCACCAGGCGCCGGAGTGCGTTCGCACGGTCGTCACGCTTGGAAGCCCGGTCAGCGTCGACCTGAAGGGCAGCCAGTCGCCCCCGCTGGTCAAGGCGCTGTACCAGTTGATCGCACACCCGATGGGGCCCAGCGCGCACGTGATGCTGCCGCGCGTCAGGAAGCTGCGCGAACGCCGGTTGCCGCCGGTGCCGGTGAGCTGCCTTTATTCGCTCGGCGACGGTGTCGTGCCGCCGCAGGAGGCGACGATCGAGGGCGATCCGGAACGGCACGAGAACATCCGCGTGTTCGGCAGTCATGTGGGGCTGGGCTTCAATGCACTCGTGATGTACGTCGTTGCCGATCGCCTGGCGCAGCCCGAGGGGCGCTGGCAGCCGTTCACGCCGCCAGGCGTGTGGGGGAATCTGTATCGGCTGCTGACCGGCGAGGGCGCGCCGGCCTGACCGGGGACTTCTTCGCGCGCCGCGCCGAGCGTCGATGACGGCCGCGCCGCGCGGCCGCCAGGTATTCCTGGAAGCTGTCGCGCACGCACTGGGCAAACACGTCGGGGTCGGGCAGCAGTTCGCGGCACGAGGTGGGCGATATCACCAGCTTGCCGTCGTAGCTCGTCACCGCGAATACGAGTCCCATGCCGTCCGAGATCGGCATGATCGCCGAGAAGTAGGTCATGCGCGCGCCGCACAGGTACAGCGGCACCGATGGTCCTGGAACATTGGTGATCGTGCAGTTGGCAAGCGGCGCGCGATGGCCGATTCCCAGGTAGGCGCGGCCCAGCAGCTTGCTGGTCAGCGCCAGCGTGGCCGCCGGCGTGTGCTGGCCGATGTCGGTCAGCTCGCGCGCCCCGACGGCTCGCGCGACCGTATCCGACGATTGCATCTGCTCCCGAATCAGCGCGAGCCGCTGCACCGGATCGGCCAGATCGGTGCCAAGTCGAACGTGCAGCCACGAGACATCCGGCCGCTCCTCCGAACCGGCATCGGCATCGCGGATGTAGAAGGGTGCGATCGCGGTGAGGCTGGCCGGCGGCAACTCATGTTCCGCAGCCAGGTACCGCCGCAGCGCTCCGCCGCAAACCGCGAGCACCGCATCGTTCACCGTCGCGCCGTCGACCAGTGAACGAATCTCTTTGACCTCATCGAGCGCGAAGCGACGGGTCTCGAAGACGCGATGGGGCGACACGACCGAATTGAATCGCGTCACCGGCAGGCGCTCGGGCCGCAGCAGGATGTCGCGCGCCAGCGTGAACGCCGCTGGCGCGACCCGCCGTACCACTCGCGTCAAGGGCCCGGCGAGCCTGAGCGGCGAGGCGAGCGTGCTCATCAGTCCGCGGCAGACGAGCGGCAACATGCCCGGCGGCGATTCCGGGAACCAGGGCTCGGCCGGTGCGGCCGGCGGAGGCGTGGGGGTCAGGTCGTGCAGCAGCATCGTGATCTCGCTGCCATGCTCGACGTCGATCGCGGCGTGGTGGACCTTGGTGAGCAACGCGAAGCTGCCGGCGGGCAGATCGAGGACGCTGTCCAGCCCCTCGATCACGTAGATTTCCCACAGCGGCCGGCTCCGGTCCAGCGGCCGCGCATGGATGCGCGCGGCCTGGATGCAGAACTGGCGCCAGTCGCCGGGCTTTGGCAATGCGATATGCCGGACGTGGTATTCGAGGTCGAAATTCTCGTCCTCGATCCAGTACGGGTGGTCGAGTTCGAAAGGCACCCGCCGCAGCTTCTGGCGAAAGATGGGCGAGCGGTGCAGGCGGCTTTCGATGTGCGCCA
>JBAIYN010000170.1:0-2163 GCA_037915775.1 Burkholderiales bacterium
GATTCGGCTGCACGCCCTCTTGTTGGTCAGCATTGAACGATCGCCTGCCAAAGCCCCACGCAGTTCGTTCGTTGGTCAGGGCGAAACCGCGAGCCTGAACGTCCGCGGGCAAGCCATGACCGGGGTCGAATTTACGACGACTCGCGTGCAATGGCGCGGCACTACCCGAGAGGATTAGCCGCGGTTACGCCTTCGAGAGGCGCCGGTCTGTCGAGCGCGGCTAGCCGCGCATGAACTCGAGGATCTTTTCGCGCACATCCTGCGGGAGCGGCACCGCCTTGTGCGTCGCCTGGCTGACGCAGACCGCGATCCGGTGCATCTTCACGCGGTCTTCGCCATCCTTGCTGACGCCCATCGTGAAGCGCAGCGAAGAGCGTCCGACGTGCGTGACGGTCAGCCAGAAGTCGACGATTTCGCCCATCCGGCACGGCGCGTTGAAGGTCGTCTCCAGCTTCACCGTGGGCAGGCTCAGGTTGCGCTCCATCAACAGCTTGTCGAACGGAATCTCGACCGCTTCGTAGAACCAGTCCTCGACCAGCGCGTTGAAGATGTGAAAATAGTTCGGATAGAACACCTGCCCGGTCGCATCGCAGTGCGACAGGCGGATCATGTACGGTTTGATGAACGTCATGTTCGTTGTCCGTGGTCCGTTCTCCGTTGTCCGTGCACGCGTGCCGTGACCTGTCGGTCAACGGGCAACGAGCAACGGACAACGCGCAACGATCAAAGATCCGTCCTCACCTTCCACAGCTCCGGAAACAGCACTACGTCCAGCATCCTCCGCAGGTATGCCACGCCACTCGTGCCGCCGGTGCCGCGCTTGAAGCCGATGATCCGCTCCACCGTCGTCACGTGCCGGAAGCGCCATTGCCGGAACGCATCCTCCAGGTCGACCAGTTCCTCGGCGAGCTCATACAGCGACCAGTGCTCTTCCGGTGCACGGTATACCGCGAGCCAGGCCTGTTCGACCGATGGGGCAAAGCTCCACGGCTGCCGCACGTCGCGCTCCAGCACCGCGGCGTCGATCGCATGTCCGCGCCGCGCCAGCAGACGAATCGCCTCGTCGTACAGGCTCGGCGCCGCCAGCGCCTGCTCCACAACTGCCTGGATATCGGCACGATGCGCGTGCGGCTTGAGCATCGCCGGGTTCTTGTTGCCGAGGATGAACTCGATCTGGCGATACTGCCACGACTGAAACCCCGAACTGGCCCCGAGATACGGTCGAATTGCGCTGTACTCGGACGGCGTCATCGTCGACAGAACGTCCCAGGCGTGCACCAGCTGCTCCATGATGCGCGACACCCGCGCCAGCATCTTGAACGCCGGCGGCAGGTTCTCGCGGCGGATCGCCTCGCGCGCGGCCGCGAGCTCGATCAGCGCGAGTTTCATCCACAGTTCGCTGGTCTGATGCTGGATGATGAACAGCCACTCGTTGTGGTCGCCCGATCGCGGTTGCTGCGCGCCGAGCAGCCGATCGAGCTGCAGGTAGTCGCCATACGTCATCGTGCCGGCGTAGTCCATCTGCGCGCCATCGGCGGCGGGGTCGAGTGGAGCGTCGGGCCTGCGATCAGGTGTTCGTGACATGCGCAAGAAATCTGCTAACCACAGAGGGCACAAAGTGCACAGAGTGAAGTTCTGATCGCTCTTCTCTGTGCCCTCTGTGTCCTCTGTGGTGAAAACTCATCACGTCACTGCCTTCGGCTGCCTGAATTCAGACCGGTCCCAAGCGCGGGTGGCGAGGATATCGCGCAGGACCTGCACCGCGTCCCACACATCGACGTAGCGCACATAAAGCGGCGCAAAGCCGAAGCGCAGGATGTTCGGCGCGCGAAAGTCCCCGATCACCGCGCGCGCGGGATGCGCGATCAGCGCCTGCATCACCGGCCATGCCTCGGCATGCGCGATACACACCTGGCTGCCGCGCTGTGCAGCGGCGCGCGGTGACGCCAGCGCGAGCCCCATGCCCGCGCACTGCTGCTCGACCAGTTGCACGAAGAGGTCGGTCAACGCGACCGACTTCGTGCGCAGCGCGTCGACACCCGCCGCGAGCACCGTGTCCACGCCGATTTCCAGCGCCGCCAGCGCAATGACCGGCGGCGTGCCGACTGCGAAGCGATCGATCGACGGCGCCGGCGCGTACTGCGGATCGAAGGCGAACGAGGC
>JBAIYN010000154.1:0-3602 GCA_037915775.1 Burkholderiales bacterium
CCGGCAAATCCAACCGATTGCATGTACCGCACGCTCGCCGAAAATCACTTTGCGCAGCTGCTGCTCGAAACCGGCGACATCGAAGGTGCGAAGAAGCGCTGCGAGTACGCGAAGGAATTTGCGGCCAAGTCCGGCATGGAAAGGGCCGAACTTGCGGCCGCGGTCGCCGAGGGCCTGACCGAAGTCCAGGCAGGTACGGCCGATGTCGGATTGACGCGGCTGAAGCGCTCGCTGGAGAAGGCGCGCAGCTCGGTGCGCGGCTTCCTGCGCGATGCGATGTCGGCTGCGGTGAAGGGTTATGAGATTGCCGGGCAGCCGGATGTGGCGCTCGTCTACCTGCACGAGTTGCTGAAGCTGAATCAGGACGCCAAGCAGCAGCAGGTGCTGATGCACCACCAGCGGCACCTGGAACAGGTCGAGCAGGCGTACGTCAGCGTGGTCGACAACGCGTCCGCCGATGCATCCCTGAACAAGCATCTGGGCGACCTGCGGGTCCAGCTGGGCGAACGCGAGCTGATGAAGTCCCGTGTCGCCATGCTGGAACAGCAGTCGGTAGCCGCCGAACTGCACGATGACACGACCGGCGAGCACTGCTATCGCGTGGGTCGGTTCGCCTCGATCCTCGGCAAGGAATACGGGCTCGAGGAAGACGTGTGCTTCATGATCGATCTGGCCGCGCGCATGCACGACATCGGCAAGCTCGCGGTGCCGGACTCGATTCTGCTGAAGCCCGGCCGCCTGACCGACGGCGAGCGCAAGATCATGCAGCAGCACACGATTGCCGGCGCAGAGATCCTGGCTCGCAGCAATATTCCCCAGATGCACATCGCCGAAGAGATCGCGCGGCATCACCATGAATGGTGGAACGGCCGCGGTTATCCGTTCGGTCTTGCCGGCACCGCGATTCCGGTTGCCGCTCGCATCACGGCGATCGTCGACGTGTTCGATGCGCTTACGCATGTGCGCCCCTACAAGCACGCGTGGCCTGTCGCCGAGGCGATGCAGGAGATCTGGTCCCTGCGCGGCATCCAGTTCGACCCCGAGGTGACCGACCTCTTCATGGAACTCGTTCCGCGCCTGCAGCGCGAGGTCGGCGATCTCGACGTGTTCCTCGGCGCGGAGGCCAAGCACTCGCCGTTCATCCAGGCCCGCGCCCGCATTGCCGCCGCACTCAAAGGACCGGACGGTCGAGGCGTGTTCGACCTGCGCCGGTGACTTGCGGCGCATCACCGCCGTCCCTACATTCCTGTCTGCAAAGCCCGCCGGGCGATCGCCGGCACGCGCAGCGTGCGGGAGGAACGTCCGGACTCCACAGAGCGGCGTAGCAGGTAACACCTGTCCACCGTGAGGTGAGGATCAGAGCAACAGAGACGAGTCGTCGCACGCCGCGAGGCGGACGGCGGGTGAAACGGGCAATCTCTACGCGGAGCAACATCAAATAGGCAGCCGCTGACCCTGCTCGGCGAGGCTGCGGGTAGATGGCTCGAGCCGATGCGTGAGCATCGGCCTAGAGGAATGATCGCCACGATGCGCGGGCAAGACAGCCTGCGCGTTGCACAGAATCCGGCGTACAGGCGGGCTTTGCATCTTCTTTCGCTGATTTGGCGCCGTGCCGAAGTTGTTCGTAAGCCACTTTCTGAGAAACCACTTTCACAGACAGTCATATCTCTTTCATTTACCAATCTTTTTGTCTTGACAAACCCAGCCTTCTCGCGCTAAGTCCTTGTCGGAATTGAGAAATCCACGATCCTTTTCTTGACCCGCTCATCGCGCTTCGCTAGAGTTGCGCGGTGGAAAAAAGTGGGAGACGGTGGATTAGTTAGTGATCGCTTCGCTGTTCTTGCACGACAGTGAACGATTCACGTAGTCCGCCGCGAGGAGAAGGGGCATCGTGTTTCAGGGCGCGTCGCATCTGACGCTGGACGCCAAGGGCAGACTCTCTATGCCCGCGCGCCACCGCGATGCGTTGCAGGCGCTGTGCGAGTCGCGCCTGACGCTGACACGCCACCCAGACGGCTGTCTGCTGGTCTATCCCCGTCCGCGCTGGGAGGCGAAACGAGAGGAAATCGCCCGTCTTCCCTACGCGGCCCGTGCTCTGCAGCGCCTGCTGCTTGGCAGTGCAATCGATGTCGAGCTCGATGCGGCCGGGCGGCTGCTCATTCCGTCCGAACTTCGCGCTCCCGCAGCGCTCGAGCGCGACTCGATGCTGCTGGGAATGGGCGAGCACTTCGAGCTCTGGGACTCCGCGCGCCATCAATCGCGGGAACAAACGGATCTTGCCGCCGGTCTCGAGGCGGCGGCGGGGTTCACGTTCTGATGGCGCGCCCGGTCGAGTCTTCTGCTGCCGCTGCCCTTGCCGCATCAAACCGTTCTGGCCGCCGCCGCCGTGGACAATCTGGTCACGACGCCGGACGGCATCTATGTCGACGCGACATTTGGCCGGGGCGGACACGCGCGGGCTTTGCTGGCGCGCCTGTCGCCGGCGGCACGAGTGATCGGGCTCGACCGCGACCCGCAAGCCGCAGCGGCGGCTGGCGCCGTCAGCGACACGCGATTTCACTTTGTCCACACCGCGTTCTCACGCCTGAGCGAGACACTGCGGACGTTGGAAATTGCCCGCGTGGATGGCGTGCTGCTGGACCTCGGCGTGTCTTCGCCGCAGATCGACGAGGCGGCGCGCGGCTTCTCCTGGCGCCATGCCGGCCCACTGGACATGCGCATGGACACCACGCGGGGTCAAACCCTTTCGCAGTGGCTGGCATCGACAACTGCTGAAGAGCTGACGCGGGTCATCCGTGACTATGGGGAAGAACGGTTTGCTGCATCGATTGCAAAGGCGATTGTGGCTTGCCGCGCGGATGGAAAGCATCGTGGTCGGCCGCTCGAAACGACCGCCGACCTTGCCGCGGTCGTGGCAGACGCGATCCCCGTCAAGAGCCGCAAGGACGCCGGCCAGCATCCGGCCACGCGGACTTTTCAGGCTTTACGGATTCACCTCAATCAAGAGCTTGAGGAACTGGCGCTAGTGTTGCCGCAGATCCTTGCAGCATTGAACCGAGGCGGTCGCCTGGTGGCGATCAGCTTTCATTCGCTCGAGGACCGAATCGTCAAGCGGTTCATCGATCGGCACGCCCACCCGGAGCGCCATCTCGGAACGCAGGCGGAGCGCCTGCCGCTGCGCGCCGGCCAGTTGCCGCAGCCGACGTTGCGCGCACTCGGAAGGCTGCGACCGGACGCCGCCGAGATCGCGGCCAATCCGCGCGCACGAAGCGCGGTGATGCGGATCGCGGAACGCACCGATGTTGCGCTGGATGCCGGGGTGCCCGGATGAGGGAGCAAGCGCCGAGCGTCTGGTTCGTGGCTGCCCTCGTTGCAGGGCTGGTGGCGTGCAGCCTGTCGCTGATCACGTCGCAGCACCGCGCGCGCGGACTGTTCGTCGAACTGGAGCGCGCCCAGCAAATGGCGCAGCAGCTCGAAGCGGACGGAAACCGGCTGCGGGTCGAACTGGGGCGCGTTTCGCAACCGGCGAACGTGGAAACGGCGGCTCGTCAGCTCGGTCTGCGCCCGGTCGACAGCGCGCATACCGTTTTCGTGCCGACACC
>JBAIYN010000139.1:0-4868 GCA_037915775.1 Burkholderiales bacterium
ACGCGGCGCAGTCGGCGCTCGTCAGCGACTGCGGACTTGTCGCCTGCGCGAGCTATTTCTTCGGCGGGCGGAGCAACTCCTCGAAGGTCAGCCCGTTGGGGTCCTCCAGCCTTTCGAGCGGATAGCCGTGCGCGAAGACGTCAACCTCGCTTGGACGCATGGCAAGCTTGAGATTGTCGGCGAAGGTACACAAGTAACGCAGGCCCGACCGAAAGAAGAAGGGAGTTCTCACGACGCCGGTCACATATCCGGGAGCACCTTTACGGACCCGGCCGACGGCCTTCACGGCAATGATCTGTGTCCCGATCGGCAGCAATTCATTGGCGCTCATTCGCATGCTGCGCTCGCCGTTTCGATTCGATCGTGGTCCTTGCGCTCGGATCATTGCGCCGGCTCGGGGTCTGATCGAGCGGCGCGCGGATCGCATGCACTACCAAACCGGCTCCAGGTCCATCCTCGATGGGCGATCGGCTAACGGATTCAATGCGAACCTGCCGTCAGCGCAGCGGACGGAAGCGATCTTCCTCAGTTTGAACACGGCGCGGGAGCCAATCGAGGGATCGACGATTGCGTCCAGCATCTCTCCGCGCACCGCAACGGGGATCACGATGCGTAGGCGTTCCGATTCGGGGGCCTCGTAATAGGAAATCGTTACCGCATCGCCGGCGACGGCGGCGGCGCGAAGAAGCCTGTCCACGGGCATATCGGCTACCTGATTGCATGCCAACTTTAGTCACGTCAATCGGCGTCATCCGTTCTGTCTTGAGTTCCAAGCAAGGCATTTCTGGAACGAAGGGCGGTGCGGCATCTTTGCCCCGATTAGCGGTGGCCTCCGCAACATGACAGCAGGGGCCCGGCCCTGCGGCGGTGCCGCTTGGCACATCTCAAATCGCGTCTCGACTCACGCGACGGCGGCGCCGAAGTCCTTGCGCTCGAGCAGGCGCGATACGGCGTAGCCGATCACCAGTCCCCAGAACGGCGCGCCGACGTTGAAGATCGGCACGTCGGCCACCGTGACGAGGAAGGTGACCAGCGCACCGAGCGTGAAGCGCTCACGGAAGGACACGTTGAACGCCGTCTGGAGCACGCGCAGCATGGCCAGTCCGGCGAGCGCGCCGATGAACGCGGGCGGTGTGGCGAGCATCAGCCGGGTGAACACGGGCGCGAACAGGCCGAATGCGAGCGCCAACACGCCGACGGCGAGGCCCGCGGTGTAGTGCCGGTGCCGCTCGCCCGAACCCGAGATGATCGCGTTGACCGGGCCGGTGAGGCAGGTCGAGACCGTGCCGACCAGCGCGGCAAGCATCGAGCCCGCGCCGCAGGCCACCGTGATCGCGTTGATCGGCGGTTGGTGCCCGGCGGCGTTGAGCACGGCGATCCCTTGGCCGTTCTGCACCACGAGCACGGTGATCGCGAGCGGGATGACGAGCTCCACCATCGCGCGCCACGAGAAAACGGGCGTGACGAGGTTGGGATGGGCGAGGGCGTGCAGCGCCCAGTCGTGCGGATGGAACTTGCCTAGGAGGGCGATCGCCGCCGCACCGACGAAGAGCGCGCCGATCAGCGGCGGCAGCCGGCGCGACCATCCGGCCGAGGCGCCGAGCGCGAGGAAGGCGACGATCATCGGCGCGGCGATCCAGAGGTCGTCGCGCACCGCGTACACCAGACCCAGGCCGAACCGCAGGAACACGCCCGCCACCATCCCCATCACGATCGGCATCGGCACCGCCTGCATCGCGCGCCGCACCCAGCCCGAGAGGCCCAGCACCAGCATGAGCAATCC
The DNA here is from genome assembly GCA_037915775.1 of Burkholderiales bacterium. GTDB lineage: Bacteria > Pseudomonadota > Gammaproteobacteria > Burkholderiales > Burkholderiaceae_F > JAKOQB01. The sequence continues at coordinate 1,784 of JBAIYN010000139.1, forward strand.
GGTGGCGTGAAAGGCCCCGACGACTTCGGGCCAGCTGAGATGGCCGAGCGCCGGGCCGACCAGCACCGTCCCCGGGATCGTCCAGAAGAAGACGAGCGGCTGCCGGTACAGCGTGCAAAAGAGCAGGGTGATCAGCCCGTTGAGGAAGAACGAGCCGAAGATCCACGACGACAGGTCGGACTCGCTCAGGCCGCCATGCGCGCCGACGGCGAGGATGATCGCGACCGGCCCCGAGGCGGCGAAGACGAAGCCGATCACTGCGTTAGCGAGGTACAGCCCGCCGGAGTCGGCGACCATCTGGCGCAGTCCGGGCAGCGGTCTGTGGACGGACTCCATGGGCATGTCGGGCTCCGGCGATGACGCGCGGGCGGATTGTGCCGGAATCGCCTTCGGCGGCGGGGCGCGCTGCGCCTCCATCGCGCCGGTCTTGCTACCGGGCCCCGAGCGCGCGTCACACTTCGGGCAGCGCTGGATGCCGATATCAAGAACCCGGTTCAGCGGCCGGCCGGGCAGATGCTGACCGCCTCGCCAGTTCGCCAGTTAGCAGCCGGCGGCGGTCCACCGCTTTGGAGCACGAAGCACGCATTCGTCGCCGCCTGGCGAACGGCCGCTGCAGGTCGAACCCACTCCGGGCCGTCGGACCCCTGCCCCCGCTATCGATACCGTGCAGGGGCGAACGCTGGGCGCCAAGTGCCGACGCTCACTTGCCTGACCACGAATCCTTCAACGTCACCGCCAGATTGAACACCGGGTTGGCCGCCGTGTGGTCTTTCCGGTCCGCGACAAAGTAGCCGTTGCGCTCGAACTGGAACTTGTCGTCCGGCTGCGCATTGGCGAGTGAGGATTCGACGTACGCGGCGAGCGTCTGCTTGCTCGCGGCGTTCAGCAGCTCGAGGAAATACTTGCCGCCCGAGTCCGGCTGCGGCTCGGTGAACAGGCGGTCGTACAGGCGCACCTCGGCGGGCACGCTGCCTGCCACGGGCAGCCAGTGGATCGCGGCCTTGGTCTTCACGCTGTTGGCACCAGGCGAGCCGCTCCTGGTATCGGGAAAGTATTCCGCGTGCACGGCCGTGACGTTGCCGGCGGCGTCCTTCTCAACGCGCGTGCACTTGACCACGTAGCCGTAGCGCAGCCGCACGGTGCCGCCGGGGACGAGCCGGTGATAGCCGGCCGGCGGGTTCTCCATGAAGTCGTCGGCCTCGATCCACAGCTCGCGCGCAAACGGAATCATGCGCGTGCCCATCTCGGGCTTCTGCGGGTGGTTGGGCACCACGCAGTCCTCGGTCTTGTCCGCGGGCCAGTTGTCGATCACGAGCTTCAGCGGCTTGAGCACCGCGGTCGCGCGCGGCGCGCGCGCGTCGAGGTCGTCGCGCAGCGCCTGCTCGAGCAGCGCGTAGTCGATCCACTGCAGGCTCTTGCTGACGCCGATGCGCTCCATGAAGAGCTGGATCGCCTGCGGCGTGTAGCCGCGCCGGCGCAGGCCGACCAGCGTGGGCATGCGCGGGTCGTCCCAGCCGTCGACGTGCTTCTCCTCGACGAGTTGGATCAGCTTGCGCTTGCTCATCACCACGTAGGTGAGGTTCAGCCGGTTGAACTCGTACTGGTGCGGCAGCATGAACGGGTTGGGCCGGCGCTCGTCGAGCGCGCCCTGCAGCAGCGGCGTGAAGCATTCGGTGTGCTCGCGCAGCAGCTTGAAGAACTCGTCGGCGTCGTTCACCGCCAGGTCGGGATTGCCGGTCCACGACAGGAACATCGTCTCGACTCGACGCTCCCAGCGGCTCGCGCCGAGCTTGTCGGAGAAGTTCCGGCAATGCAACGCGAACTCGCGCCGCGCCTCGGTGCCTTCGTCGTGCATCTGCGCAAGCAGTTCCTGCGCGGCCAGGAACTGCGGCCGGCGCAGCACCGGCACGATGCGCTCGAGCGTCCAGTCGTAAAAGGGGCGCTGGTCCTCGAACTCGAGCGTGCAGATCGAGTGAGTGATGTTCTCCAGCGCGTCCTCGATCGGGTGCGCGTACGAGTACATCGGGTACACGCACCATGCGCCGCCGGTCATGTGGTGCTCGGCAAAGCGGATGCGGTAGATCGCCGGGTCGCGCATGTTGATGTTGGGCGACCGCATGTCGATCCTGGCGCGCAGGATCATGCTGCCTTCGGCGTGCTTGCCGGCCCGCATCTCGCGGAACAGGCGCAGGTTCTCCTCGATCGGCCGGTCGCGCCACGGCGAGTCGCGCCCCGGCTCGGTCAGCGTGCCGCGCGTCTCGCGCATCTGGTCGGCGGACTGCTGGTCGACGTACGCGTACCCGGTCGTGATCAGGTGCTCGGCGAACCGGTACATCTCCTCGAAGTAGTCGGACGCGTGGTAAAGATTCTTCTCCGCGCCGTGCTCCCCGATGTGCTCCCACGTAAACCCGAGCCAGCGCACGGTGTCGAGGATCGCGTCGACGTACTCCTGGTCCTCCTTGACCGGGTTGGTGTCGTCGAAGCGCATGTGGCAGCGGCCGCCGTAGTCGCGCGCCAGTCCGAAGTTCAGGCAGATCGATTTCGCATGTCCGATGTGCAGGTAGCCGTTCGGCTCGGGCGGAAAACGCGTGCGGATCTTCGCGGGGTCGCGCGGCGCCTTCTGGTGGATGTCGTAGACGCCGGGGCGGCCAGCCCAGTTGCGTGCTTCGTAAGTGCCGCGCAGCAGGTCGGCGGCGATGATGTTGCGCAGGAAATTCGGCGCCGGGCCAGTCGCCTTGTCGCGATCGGCGCGGCCGCGCTTGTCCGGTTTGCCGGCGTCGGAGCCCATTGAGTTGAGATTGGCGGAAGCCTTCAAGGCCATTGTAGCCATCGGTGCTGCGCTGCCGCAGCCGCCCGGGCGTGCGCACGACGCCGGACACTTCTGTTGTGGTGGACGCGCGACGCCATTCGTGCGAAATGCCCGGCCGGCCGGCGACTTCCCGTTGCATCGTCCTTGCGGACGAATTCAATCTTGCCCGCACGCAACGTAATCTAAGTCGCGCGGCCACGTTGCTCCGGCAAGCTCGCCGCCTCTCCTCCAGACTCCAGAAAGAAATTGGAACGCGGCCGAAGCGTGATCCTCACC
>JBAIYN010000495.1:0-2203 GCA_037915775.1 Burkholderiales bacterium
CTGCTGTCCGGCGAGTCGAGCGCGATCTTCCTGCCTGATCCGGAAACCGGCACCTACCGCGCGATCGTGGCCATCGGCGACATTGCCGAGGAGTTGAAGGCCACCGAGATCGTCGTTGGCGAAGGGATCATCGGCAGCCTGGTCGAAAGCGGCAAGGCCGAGTATGTCAACGACACCGCGCACGATTCGCGTGCAGTCCAGATCGCGGGCACGGAGAAGGTCGAGACCGACGAGCGGCTGATCGTTGCGCCGCTCACGAGCGGCAGTTCCGTCGAAGGCGTGATGGCGGTGTGGCGCAATGGCGGAACGCCGTTCGGCGATTCGGACCTGCAGTTTCTCGTCGGCCTGTCGCTTCAGGCGACGGTTGCAATCCAGAACGCGCGGCTCTTTGCCGAAGCGGAGCGGCGGGCGGCCGAGCTCGCTACTGTCAACACCGTGTCGCGCAAGCTCGGCGAGAAGCTCGACGTCGACGCACTGGTGCAGCTGGTCGGCGAAGAGATTCGCAGCGTATTCAAGGCGGACATCGCCTACGTGGCGTTGATCGACCGCGTATCCGGCACGATCAACTTCCCGTACCAGCACGGCGACACGCTGCGGCCGCTGAAACGGGGGCAGGGCCTGACCGGCAAGATCATCGACAGCGGTCAGCCGCTGGTACTGAACGCGGACGTGGACCGGCGGCGCGAGTCGCTCGGCGGCGAGCGCATCGGCAAGGCGGCGCAGTCGTATCTCGGCGTGCCGATCCGCGTGGGTGGCGAGTCTGTCGGCGTGCTCAGCGTGCAGAGCACGCGGCGCGAGGGCGTATACAAGGAAAGCGACCGTGGGCTGCTGGAAACTATCGCTGCCAACGTCGGCGCGGCGCTGCAGAACGCGCTGCTGTTCGATGAGACGAAGCAGGCGCTGGGCCGGCAGACCGCGACGGCCGAGATACTTAAGGTCATCGCGGCGTCTCCGACCGACGTCCAGCCGGTGTTCGATGCGATCGCATCGCGCGCAATGCAGCTCTGCCGGGCCAACACCGGCGCCATCACGCTGTTCGACGGCGAACTCGTCCACCTGCGCGGGTACTGCGCGGCCACGCGCGAGCTGGAACAGGCGATGCGCGCCCGTTATCCCGTGCGGCCGGAACGGGGGACGGTCACCGCACGTGCAATCGCCGAAGGCAAGCCGGTCCAGATTCCCGACATCGCGGCCGATCCGGACTATGAACTGAAAGAGGTCCAGCGCACGATCGGTAACCGCAGCGCGCTCGGAGTGCCGCTGATGCGCGACGGTCGGGTCATTGGTGCGATCTCGGTCGCGCGCGTCGAGACCGGCGCATTCCCGTCCGAGCATGTCTCGCTTCTGCAGACATTCGCCGACCAGGCCGTGATCGCGATCGAAAACGTCCGACTTTTCAACGAGACCAGGGAGGCGCTGGAGCGGCAGACGGCGACCAGCGACATCTTGCGCGTGATCAGCGGGTCGATCACCGATACGCAGCCGGTATTTGATGCGATCGTGCAGAGCTGCCAGCGCCTGTTCGGCGGCAAGGCGGTCGGACTCGTGATGCCCAAGGGGGAAATGGTCGAAAGCGTTGCCTTCGCCAGCGACGGCGTCGCCGTGGGCGACGGCGGCTTCCTGAAGCCCTGGCCGCTGGATCGCGGTAGCGGGGCCGGCGCCTGCATTCTCGAGTCGCGTGTCATCGCGGTGGCGGACACTACGGCGGCTGCAAAGCAGTTCTCGCGCATGCCTCAGCTTGCGGTAGCGCTTGGTTACCACTCCGCACTGTTCGTACCGCTGCTGCGCGAGGGCATGGCGATTGGGTGCCTCGCCATCCTGCGCGCTGCTACCGGCGACTTCGATGCGAAGGAAATCTCGCTGGCGCAGACATTCGCCGACCAGGCCGTGATCGCGATCGAGAACGTGCGGCTGTTCAACGAGACGAAGGATGCCCTCGAGCGACAAACCGCAACCGGCGAAATCCTCGCCGCAATGAGCGAGTCAGTGTCCGACACCCAACCGGTGTTTGACGCCATCGCCGACAATCTTCTTCGCCTGTTCGGCACACAGTTCGCCATGGTCGCCCTCGCGCGCGACGGCAAGATCGAAGTTGCCGCGTGGCGCGGCGTGCCGGGGTCCGAAAGGATCCTCGAAAACTACCCGCTGCCGCTCGACGACCGCACGCACCTCGGCCGCACGATTCTGAGTGGTCGCGCTTCGC
>JBAIYN010000685.1:0-1810 GCA_037915775.1 Burkholderiales bacterium
CCAGCAGCGCCTGCTTCTGTTCCGGCGAGGCCTGCGCGAACATCTGTGCTGCCATCTGGGCGAAGTCCGGCGTTTGTTCGGACCGGAACGCCGCCGCCAGTCCTTTGCTCAACAGGTCGGGCGACGCCTGTTGCGCCACCTGATCGAAGTGCTGCTCCGCAGCTGCACTCGTCTGCCCCGGCGAGGCGTTCAGGTACTGCTGCAGCATTCCGCTGGCAAGATCAAGCAATCCCATGGCTCAACTCCTTCATGTCCTTCAGGTGCTCTTCCGCACCAGGTGGTAGACGAACAGCAGCACGATCGCGCCGACCAGCGAAGCGATGAAACCAGCGCCTTGCCCGGCAACGTACCAGCCGAGCAGGTGGCCCGCGTAGGTCGCGACCAACGACCCGGCAATGCCCAGCGCCGCCGTCATGATGAGCCCCATCTTGTCGTCGCCGGGCATCAGAAAGCGCGCCAGCAGGCCGACCACGAATCCGATCAGGATCGTCCAGAGCAGGTGCATCTTGTCCTCCCTCGTTGTTGTCGCCATAGACGCGACGAGCTTAGGCGTGCCGTAGCGGCACGACAATCGCACATGCCGTGGTCAGATGACTGGCCGGCGGGACGCGCGACTCTGACCGGTCTATGAACGATGCCGCGGCTGGGCATCTGCCGCGGCGTCGTGCAGTGGATGCGCTACTGGCACGCCTTGCCGTGATCCGGCTTGAAGCCCTTGGCCTTGGCTTCGGCCTCGGTCATGTACGCGCCCTGCTTGGTCTTGCCGTACCAGCGGTCGCCAGGGCAGTGATAGACCTTCGTTGACTCGTTCGCCCAGACCTTGCCGGCGCCACCGCCAGGCGCAGGCGCAGCGGCAGGCTTCATGGGCTCGGCCTTCGCCGGAGCGGCCGGCTTCGCGGCCGGCGCGGGCGCCGGTGCCGCAGCAGCCTTCGCGGCGGGGGCCTTGGTCTCGGCTTTGGTTTCGGCTTTCGCCTCGCCCTTCATTTCGCTCTTGGCCGCTCCCTTCGCCGCCGCGGCCTCGCCCCACCAATCCTTGACCCCTTTATGGCCGCGACACGCGCCCTTCTTCTCGGCCCCCGAGTAATACGTGCCGTCATTGCAGAGTCCAGTCGAACCGGCCGGCGCGCCCGCGGGCGCTGCAGCGAAGCAGTTGAAGGACAGGAGCATGCCGAGCGCCAGCGCAGAGGGGAGGATGTTCTTCATGGTGTTTCTTTCAGATGAGTGAATGGAAGGTGCAAGCGCAGCCCGCTCGTGCACGGACGGCCTCAAAAGCGGCAATCTCGCAGAAGCCGTGTGTTCCCCGTCGGACTGCGGCAGCAAGTCTATGACATCGCAGTGTGCTGAATCGCTCCAGGCCGCAGCCACGTCGGAGCACTGCCGAATGCGCGATCTTCAATCCAGTTGCGGCCGCCCAAACTCTGAGAACCCGTTCGCTGATGGGTTGCTTTGAACTGTCCTTGCCGAGTTGCGCAATGGGCCGGTCATGGCCGTTCGGCAGCACTCGAGCCTGACCGATTCTCTGCCCCTTGATCATCCCCGCCCGCACGTCATCTCTCGCTGACCGCGCAGTGCAAGGACGAAGACGCCGCCGTTCCCGAGCGCGTGGCGGTACAACGCCTCGCAGCCGCGCGCGAGGCCGATGATTAGTGCACGCTTGTTTCGCAATGTCGGCCGTCCAATGCGCAAGTCGGTCGCTTGCACTTCGGTCGCCTGAACCGATAACACGCTGCGCAACCGTTTCATTCGCAACGCTGACGCCATTGGACGCAATCGACGCGTAACCGCGGGCCGCGACAGTGCAGCCAGCGAT
>JBAIYN010000314.1:0-2596 GCA_037915775.1 Burkholderiales bacterium
AAGGTCCCGCGCCCGGGCGCCTCGAAGTAGTCGATCTCGCGCGCGATGTTGCCCGGCGTCAGGCGCTCATCGAGGTGCGCGCGGACGGCGGGCGCCGCCGCCAGGCTCGGGAACCGCCGCAGGCAGCGCGTCAGCGTCCAGTGCATGTGCACGCACGAATGCCAGTCGTAGCTGCCGTGAAACGCGGGGTGCAGGTCGCGCGGCGCGCGCGCGTCCGCGTCGTCGTGCAGCAGGTGAAGCACGTGGTACGGGTATTCGCGCGCGACGTTCGCCAGCGCGACCCGCGCCAGCGCGAGCGCAAGTTCCTCGGTCAGTGCGGCGGACATGCCCGCACGTTAGCAGGGCGCGGCCACCGGGGGCTTTGAGAATGCTCTTAATGCAACAGCGAGTCGGTGTTCTCTTCGGCGCTTTCCTGCGCCGGCGCGCTGACGTCGAACATCATGTGTTCGCCGACGCGAAGCTGCATCGTTCGCGGGTAGGCGTACACATACCCGCTCAGCCGGTCGATCACCGCGGCGGCGCCGCCCCCGGGCAGCAGCACCGCAGCGCTGAGGGCGGGGCTGCGCGCGAACGCGGTGCCGCGGGCGATCTGACCGCCGCTGCGACACTCGATCTCGAGATCGGATCCGGACCGGCGCACCTGGACGTCGAGCAGCGGCGAGTTGCCGTAGTAGGTCGCCTCGCCGTTGGCGAGCCGGCAGTGCATGCCGCTGACGGGCTTGCCCTCGGCGTCGACCGTGTGAATGCTGAGCGGCTGCGTCGGCGACCCGCTGATCGTTGCGCAACCCGCGAGCGCCAGCAGCGTGGCGGAAACGGGCGCGAGTGCGAGTCGATGAAGCATGCATGCACGGTACGACCGCGCGGTTCCGCTCGCGAGTCACGCTCTGCACGGGTGTTCGGATGAACGCCGTGAACGCGCGATCGTCGATCATCCGTGCAGCGTCACTCGCACGGCTTCGGATCGAGCGGTGGCAGCAGTCGGCGCTCACCTTCAGCGTCGGTCAGCGTGTCGAGGAACGCGACCAGGTCGCCGATCTCCTCCTCGGTCAGGTTCAGCTTGCGCAGGATCTGCTCGCCGTCCGCGTGCAGGCGCTCACCATCGAGCTCCGAGTAGTGCAGCACGACGTCGCGCAGCGTGGCGAGCGAACCGTTGTGCATGTACGGCGGCGTCACCGCGACGTTGCGCAGGCTCGGCGTGCGGAATTCGCCCCAGTTGCGATGCTCGAGCGCGACGTGGCGCGTCGCGGTCGCGTTGGCCCGGCTCGCGTCGTCGTTGAAGCGGCCGAGCAGGTTGAAGACGCTCGCGCGCAGCGTGCGGATTCCTTCGTGCCGGCCCGGGTCCACCTTGCCCTTGGCGACGAAGAACGGAATGCCAATGTCGTGGAACTCGCCGTTGCTGAAGTTCGGTCCGCTGTGGCAGACGAAACAGTTGCCGCGCCCGACGAAGAGCTTCGCCCCGCGCTGCGCGGCGGCCGGATAGCGCTGCATCGACGCCGCGTCGTCGCGCGCGAGCGCATCGCGGAACGCATCGAACGGCGTGCGTCCGGTCACGAGCGTTTCCTGAAAGGCCGCGAGCGCCTTGCCGACGTTGGCCAGCAATTCATCGTCCGCGTGGTCGGGCGCACGGCCGAACACCCTGCGGTAGCGGCACGCAAGGTCGTCGTTGAGCGCAAAACGCCGCACGATCCACGCGGCGTCCGAATCGAGTTCGCGCGGATCGAGCAGCGGGCGGATGCTCGCCATCCACAGGCTGTCGCTGGTGCCGGCCCAGCCGAACCAGCGCTGCTGGCGCAGGTTGGCGAGCGTCGGTGTGTTGCGGTCCAGGTCGGCCATGCCGTGCGCGCGCGGACGCAGATCGGTCAGCGCGCGATCGGGCTGATGGCAGGTCACGCAGCCGATGTAGCCGCTCCTTGAGAGCGCCGCGTCGAAGAAGAGGCGCCGGCCGAGGTCGATCGCGTTGCGATTGCCGGAGACGCGGTTGCTCGGATCGCGCAGCGGCGCGGGTGGCCAGGGGCCGTGCGCGAGGATGCGTGCGCGCTCTTCTTCGGTGAAGACGGCCGGCGCCGGCTGCGCGGGCGACGCGCCCGCCAGGAGCAGCAGCGCCAGCGCAACGATGCCGCGGATCATGGCACCGGCAGGTTCGTGCGCAGGGTCTCGGCGCCGTCCGCGCCGCGCAGGTCGAACGTCAGTTCCCAGCGCCCCGGCATGTGCAGCATCAGTCCGGCGACGGCGAAGCGGCCTTCGCCGCGCGAGCTCACGGTCGGCCGGTAGTTCATCCCGTGCCGATGTTCGGGCATCTGCGCATCGACGCGCAGGGTCGTCGGGGCGTTGTTCCTGCGCGAGCATGCGGCGACGTCGAGCGCGAAGAAGTCGCCAACCCGGATCGCAGGGTTCGCGCGCCACGCGACCACGTAGGTCTGCCCTTCGATCGTGCGCACGCCGGCGCCGCGCAGCGCGGGTTCGCAGGCCAGCGCGGCGGCCGTTCCTGCGATCAGCAGCATTCCGAATGCGATGCGTTTCATTCCTTGCCCTTCTTCAGCAGCAGCGCCTCGGCGTTCTTCCATGCGATCCGCTCGGCCACGTCGGCGGGCAGCTG